>JALRLA010000035.1 GCA_023254645.1 Bacteroidia bacterium | reverse complement strand
CTCGGCAAAATGGGCATAATCCAGCAAATCGTCAGGGCAGTACCCACTGGTGGCCAGTTCCGAGAAAACTACTAGGTCAATTCCGTCAGCTTTGGCTTCAAACAGACTCTGTGCCATTTTGGCGGTATTCCCTTCGAAATCGCCAATTTTATAATTCAACTGGGCCAGCCGAATTCGCAAGCCTGAATTGCCTATCTGGGTCATTAGAACACCACGCCCATTTGAATGCTGAGCATGTTATTTCGAGCCACAACACGGCTGTCTTTCATCATGTCAGTGAATGCATTGTCAAAACGCAATCCTGCGATAAACAGGGCATTGCCACCGATTTCCTTTTCGAATCCTGCTCCTACAATCATCGGTAGTCGGAAACCTGCTACATCGTCGATGAACTGTTTGGTATTGGTTTTGTTCTCGCCTCCGTCAAAGTCGTAGATCGAATTCGTGGTTTCGTTGGGCTTGTGGGAATTGATGCCTTCTAAGGCGTTGTATATTTCAGGATTGCAACGAGTGCTTACGCGACTTTGTAATGCAATGGAAGGGGCCAATCCAAATTGGAACCAAAATCCCATGCCATCTACTCGCGTGGTGCGCATTTTTATGCTGATAGGCAGTTGCAAATACTGCATGCTGTAATCAAAACTCACATCTTGGTAGGTCATGTCAGTCGAATCGGTCGATTTCAATAAATCACCCGTGTAGGAAACTTTACTCGGCAATGTGGTGATTTGCAATTCACTGGAAAGCCAGTAATTCTCGCTGTCGAACAAGGAGAAATCTCCGGTAATGCCATAGCTGAAGCCCAATCCTAAACCGTTGTTTTGCATCGGACCTTCCATGATTTTTACCCACGAAAAGTTTGGGCTAATTTTGAAACCAAACATGGCCTTCTGGTTTGATTGTGCATAACCTGAGTTAGCGGTTATTAAACACAAGCCAAATGCAGCCATCGCAGCAACGTATTTAAGGGATTTCATAATCGTCCATGCAAACTAAACACATTTTCCGCAATTGCTGGCTATGGGGAGCTCTGAGTGTAGCCTGCTTTGTTCAGTCCTGCACCCAAACAGGCAGCCCAGTGGCGGTTACATTGGATCCTGACAAGGTGAAAGAAATACCCCAACGCGCTCTATTGCAGGAGCTGAGCGCCTATGCTGAGTCTGGTCTCAGCGATGCTGATTTTCAGCATATGAGCGAGGATTATGGCTCTTTCTTCTACAATTGGTTTTATGGAATCATGGATTTCCAACGCTATTTGCCGCCGGGAACCCCGACTGACCGCATCTATCCGCAGCTCATTCAGCCCTTTAATTATTGGCTCGAAGTCAACAAGCCGGTATTCAAAGCCTTGCAATCTCATTATGGCCGCAGCGAAGATTTCAAACCCCAGTTGAATGAAGCCTGGGCGCGTTTGCAAACAGCCCTCCCCAAAACTCCCGATGCCGAACTTTGGGCCTATTTTTCGCAATTCAGCAACTACAATACCTATGTCGATACCGCCGATGGGCAGGTGCAATTGGGCTACAGCGCTGAAATGTTTATGGATGATACCTGCGCCCTGTATGACCTGTTGGAGGTGCCCCAATTCTTCAAGCGCTTCAATCATACTGACCAAATTCCCGCCTTGTTGGTGGCTCATTACTTGCACTACATCCATTCTGAGCCCCAGCAGGGTCGACGCATGATTGACGAAGCCATACACTGGGGTAAGGTCTGGACCACAGTAGAAGCGGTATTTCCCGATAAACCCGTTTACCAATTGTTTGGTTACACCCAAGATGAGTGGGATTATATGCACAGCGATGAAGGACAGATCTGGCGCTACTACTTAGATCAGCAACTTCTTTATTCTACTGAGTTTAACGCCTATAAGCGATTCTTTGCTTTCGGTACCAAAACCTTTGGAGCTGGGATTCCCAACGACTGTCCGCCGCAAATTGGCTATTTCAGCGGATACAGAATGGTGCAAGCCTACTTGAAACAGACGAATTCTTCCCTGGAAGACCTTTGGAAGCAAAGCGATGCTGTTCGCATCTTGCAAGCTTCTGGATACAACCCCATCAAATAATGAAAGACCTAAACGAATTGAAAACGTATATGGATTCTCGGCTCAAAGAGAACCATTTTGTCCATCACCTGGGAATGAATCTAGGGGAACTCAGAGAGGGGTATGCCGAGGTTTGGCTAGATGTGGAAGAAAGGCATTTGCAGCACACCGGGTTTTTGCACGGTGGAGTAACGGCTTCACTGTTGGATGTTTCAACGGGCATTGCAGCTTATACCCAGGCCCCCGTTGGCAAGAATGTCGTGACGGCCGAGTTGAAAATTTCTTACTTAAACCCCTCTGTCAGCGCCCGTGTGAAAGCGATTGGACGGGTGCGCAAAGCCGGGCAAACCCTGTTGTTTTGCGAAGGAGAGTTGTACGACGTTCAACCCGATGGCGAAGATCGCTTAGTGGGTACGGCGACTTCCTTGATGATTGCCGTCGACATACCCCTTAAAAATCAAAACCCATGAGTGTGAATTACCGGTCGGTTTTATACGCCAATTACCACAGCACACAAAGTGGTCGAGCGGCCCATACAGATGCCAAGAGTTTGCATGAGCGTGAAAAAAGCCGTTTTCGAAAGGAAATCAAGCCCTTGCTGCGTTCTATTTCAACCGAAGCTGAAGTCTTTGATTTGGGCTGCGGATCAGGTTCTCTGCTCGCCGTTTTGAAAGAAGAAGGCTTTCATCGCCTTATTGGAATGGATCTTTCGCCCGAACAAGTGGCTCAAGCCCATGCCTGGGGATTGCAAGAAGTTCAGGAAGGCGATGCATTGGTTCATCTCAAAAAAGCTTCCTCCCAGTGGGACTTGGTGCTGGCTGCCGATATCATTGAACATTTCAACAAAGATGAATTGGTTGACTTGCTTCAAGTTATTAAGAGTAGCTTAAAGAAAAACGGTAGGTTTATTCTTCGCACGCCGAATATGGATTCCAGCTTGGCTTCAGTGTTTGCGCACGGTGATTTTACCCATGAGAATCGTTTGAATGCTTCGAGTTTGGAGCAAGTTTTATTAGCCGTAGGATTTAGGCACGTTGAGATCGTGCCTTCCGATATGTCGGCTCAAAGTGCCTTGAAAGAATGCTTGAGAAAGCCTTTGTATGGCCTTCATGTCTTGATTCGAAAGGCGACTTTGTTTGCTACGGGTCGTAGCACGAAAGGAGTTTTGTTTAGTCCCAATATGATCGCCATTGCCCATGTCTAAGCCCATTGCTTTGATTACTGGAGCGACCAGCGGCATTGGCCGTGCTACCGCTCAATTGTTGTTTCAAGATGGATACCGACTGATCATCACCGGTCGTCGCTCAGAGCGCTTGAACGATTTGGTTCTTGATTTGAGGGTAGGAGATGGCGAGGTCTTGCAGGCTAGTTTTGATGTTCGTGACCCTGAGGCCTGCGAGCGCTTTGTGAACGATTTGCCAGAGAATTGGAAAGACATTCAGGTTTTGGTGAATAATGCCGGTCTGGCATTGGGTTTATCGAAGTTTTATGATGGTTCTTTGGAGCATTGGAACACCA
>JALRLA010000030.1 GCA_023254645.1 Bacteroidia bacterium | reverse complement strand
GGCAGGATTGGATGCCATCAGGGGCCGTTTTGCTTTGGGATAATTTCCACGCCCGGCGTGATGCTCCAATGCCCCTTTCTGAATTGCAATCATTGCCTCAATACCGAGAAATTGCTCAGTTTCTGAGCCCTTCTGATTCGTTGTACGATGTTCGAGTTTGGGTGAAGGATTAGGCTTCGGTCGATTTGATGTCCCGAAGCTTGAGCTGAAGATTGGTTCTACCATTGAAATGGTTTTCTTCCAATGAAACGCAGGCGTCAAAGGAGTTGCCCAGTTTTACGTAAGAAGACAGCTCAGCCATTCCAAATCCAATGGAATCAAAGAAGTAGGGGGCTTGGCCCATACTCAGTTTGAGGTGCTTTTCTTTCAAAATGCGCGCAGTTCCTTGACTCTTGAGATGGTTCAAGCGAAACACAGGCATGTGATTGCCGGGGCCAAAGGGCGCCATTTGATTCAAAATATTGACCATTTTCAAGCTCACCTGAGAGGGGTCAAGCTCCAAGTCGTATTCCACCACCGGTACCAAACTTTCGGCTTCAATGGTTTCATTGACGATTTTTTCGAAGGCGGTTTTGAAGCCATCGTAATTTTCGATGGGAACGCTCAAGCCAGCGGCGTATTTATGACCACCGAACTGAGCGACGTATTGGCTGCACTTACCAATGGCTTCGTGAATGTCGAAACCGCGTACGCTTCGCGCTGATCCGGTCAGCATGCCTTCGTTTTCAGAGAATACAATAGTGGGCTTGTAAAATTGTTCCACCATGCGGCTGGCCACGATTCCAATCACACCTTTGTGCCAATCATCTCCGCGCAGCACGATGCTTTGTTGTTGATGAAACTCGGCATTGTTTTCCACTTGCTCAACCGCTTCTTTGGTGATATCGGTGTCCAAGCCTTTGCGTTCGTGATTGCGTTCGTTCAGCACCACAGCTAACTTTTTGGCGGTGTTGTAATCACGCTCAATCAGCACCTTGACGGCAGACTTGGCATCGGCAATACGCCCAGCGGCATTGATTTTTGGGCCTATGCCAAAGACGATGTCCATCATGGAAAACGTCTTTCCCGGTTGGGCGTCTTGGAGCAAGGCTTGTATGCCAATGCTTGGGTTCTCGTTTAGTTTTTTCAGGCCATAATAAGCCAATACACGGTTTTCACCGCGAACGTCGACCATGTCACTGGCGATTGAAACGGCCACCAAGTCCAAGTAGTCCATGATGGTCTCGTAAGGCAGACCTTCCTTTTCGGTATACGCCTGAATCAACTTGAAGCCGATACCCGCCCCAGACAACTCTTTGTAGGGATAGGTGCAGTCGTGCTGCTTGGGATTCAAGATGGCGGTTGCCAGTGGTACGGTCTCACCTGGAAGGTGGTGGTCGCAAATGATGAATTCTACTCCCAATTCAGCAGCCTTGGCCACCAACTCGTTGGAGCGAATACCGCAATCTAGGGCGATGATCAGTTTGAAGTTGTTTTGATGGGCGTATTCAATGCCTGCTAGGCTAATCCCGTATCCCTCTTTGTAGCGGTCAGGGATGTAATATTCAATGTTCTGATTGAAATTCTTGAAATACGAATACACCACACTTACTGCGGTTGTGCCATCTACGTCGTAATCGCCATAGACCAAGATGTTTTCCTTGTCCTGTACGGCCTGGCGAATGCGTTTTACCGCCTTGTCCATGTCCTTCATCAGGAAAGGATCGTGCAGGTGACTCAGTTTGGGGCGGAAAAAGGCTTGGGCTTTGTCGTAGGTGTCGATTCCGCGTTGAACCAAAATGGAACCCAGTTCAGGAGATATATTCAACTCCTTGGACAGGCTTGCAACTGTTTCCGAATCGGGAGTAGGTTTTGCACGCCATTGGGTTTTCATTAGAGTGCAAAAATCGCGTTTTTTTCTCGCATAGAAAACCCTGTTCATGAACTTATCAAAATCGAATGTATACCTTTGACTTATGCAGGAATTCAAACGTTTTGGCACTTGGGCAGTCGCCGCGGTTTTGAGCTTTTCATCGCAGGCGCAAATCAGCATTGGCAGAACCAATATGCCCAAAGCCGGTGACAGCATGCGTTATTCTATCGCTTCGCCAACGGCCCTTGCAAAGGGCTGGGAAAAACAAGTGGGGGCTTCCCAAACCTGGGATTTCTCTGCCCTGAGCGGTCAGAACCAAACCTTGGTGGAGTACAAATCTTCTTTGCAAACGCCTTATGCCTTTTACTTTTTCGGTCAAATAGGGTTGAAGACTGCCGATTCTCTGGGTGCAGGCCCCATTCAATTCCAAAACGTTTACAGCTTTTATTCGGTTTCCAATTCGGCTTTTCGGGCCGAAGGAATTGGGTACAGTTTTTCCGGATTTCCTTTGGCGGCCAACTACGAAGATGAGGATGAAATTTACCAGTTTCCGTTGGAATATGGCGACCAAGACACCTCAACCTTTCGGTTTGTATTTGAAGTTCCCGGCAACGCTTTTCGCTTGGTGCAGCAAGGGGTGCGTATGAATTATGTGGTGGGCTATGGTTCGTTGAAGTTGCCGGGTTACACGGCCAACGATGCACTCTTGGTGAAATCTGTCATTTTCGAGACAGATACCCTAACCACCCAATTTGGTCAAATTCCTTTGCCGAGAAATCAGGTCAGCTTCAAGTGGTTGAGCGCCGATCAACGACTGCCCGTTTTAGAGATCTCTGGCACACCCACGGGGTCTAGCGGTTTTACCGCTACCCAGGTTCGTTATTACAATGCTCAGGCAGCCCATGTTCCATCTTTGCAGCGCTCTGCAGCTTGGGCTTATCCCAATCCCAGTGCTGGAGAGCTAATGCTAGAAGCCTTGAGCCCGGAGCACCCTGTAGAGTTGTGGACGTTGTCGGGGCAGCGACTTGCCGAGTGGCCAGCCGGTACGCGTCGGGTTGATTTGGCGAAATTTCAGCCGGGTTTGTACCTGCTCAAATGTGGCGATCGGCAACAGCAAATTAGCCTGCAGTTGCAGTAGTTTAGGGGCTGAAAAATCACTAAATTCGGATTCTCTATCAAGGAAGAATCGAAACCAGTGAAAATTTCCGTTTTAAAAGAATCTCGTTCCGGAGAAAAGCGCGTAGCCTTGACTCCGAACGTGGCGGCCCAGCTCATTAAAATGGGCTTTTCGGTGCAAGTAGAATCCAATGCGGGCGAGGGAGCCCACTTTTCGGATGAGGCCTATCAGCAAGCAGGGGCCAGTATAGTAAGTGGCTCAGAAGCCTACAAGGCTGACTGCTTGGTTCAGATAAATCCACCCAGCTTGGAGCAATGCGGCCACATGCAAAAAGGCAGTACTTGGATCTCTCAGCTGTACCACTTGTCCAATTCGGAAACGGTTTCAGCCTTGGCGGCCCAAGGGGTAAGCGCAGTTTCTTTGGACGCCATTCCCCGCATTTCTCGAGCCCAGAGCATGGACGTGTTGAGTTCCCAAGCCAACTTGGCGGGTTACCGCGCCGTGATTGAAGGTGCTGGACATTTGGATCGTATTTTTCCTTTGCTGATGACGGCGGCGGGAACCGTAACGCCGGCCAAGGTCTTGGTGTTTGGTGTAGGGGTTGCCGGTTTGCAAGCCATTGCTACCGCCAAGCGCTTGGGTGCCGTAGTTGAGGCTACTGACGTTCGCCCCGAGACCAAAGAGCAGGTAGAAAGTTTGGGCGGCAAGTTCATCGAAGTAAAAGGGGTAGAAGTAGGCTCTGAAGGCGGTTACGCCAAAGAGGCTAGTGAAGAATACCGCAAAGCCCAGCGCGAGGCCGTGAACAAGTCATTGGCTCAAGCCGACTTGGTGATCACCACGGCTTTGGTGCCCGGTAAAAAGGCGCCCTTGTTGATTGACGATGAGCAGCTAGGCTTGATGAAACAGGGTTCGGTGGTGCTGGATATGGCGGCTGAACAGGGTGGCAATACCTCCAAGACCCAAGCGAACCAAGTGGTTGATTTGGGCAATGCCCGCATTGTAGGGGCGGTCAATCTTCCCTCAACCTTGTCGACCAATGCTTCTGAATTGTTCGCCCGCAACATTTGGGAACTGCTCAAATTGATCGGCCCCAAAGGAGAAATTGAATTCAATACCGACGACGAAATTGTCGACGGATGTTTGATCGTACAAAACGGCACAGCCCGCAAATAATTAGACCCGTATGATTTTGGATTTTATATACGAGAATATCGAATTTATCTATTTGATATTTCTGATGATCATCGTGGGAATCGAGTTGATTTCACACGTTCCTTCGGTGTTGCATACGCCATTGATGAGCGGTGCCAATGCCATTCACGGTGTGGTTTTGATCGGTGCCATTTTGGTGCTGGGAAAGGCTCACTCTGACGATTATTTCAGTTTGGTGCTGGGATTTGTCGGTGTGGTTTTGGGTACCCTGAACGTCGTCGGCGGGTTTGTAGTAACGGACCGCATGCTCGAAATGTTCAAGAAGAAAGACAAGGGAGGCAAGGCATGAAAAAGTACTTCACTTTAGAGAATGTGGCCCTGGGCCTTTTGATTGGTGTTGGCGGTGGGTACATGCTCAACCCCGATGAGACCAAAGCTCTCCCCATTCAGGAGTTGTTCTATCTCCTCGGTTCCATCGGTTTTGTGGTGGGATTGAAGATGATGGGTAAGCCCGATACTGCTCGCAGAGGTAACCAAATCGCCGCCATTGGGATGATTTTCGCTGTGGTGGCCGCCTTGGTTTTCGGCAAAGAAGGCGAAGACTTGCACAACGTGCCCTTGATTCTGGGTGCCATTGCCTTGGGTACCATCGTAGGAACCATGATGGCCAAGAAAGTGCAAATGACGGCCATGCCCCAAATGGTATCTCTGTTCAATGGTATGGGTGGCGCTTGTGCGGCCCTGATTGGTTTGATGGAATTTCATGAGATGACGGCCGTCTTCGCTTCGGTTGATTCAGAAGGTGGGCAGGCCCTTGTGGCTGCGGTCATGGCTTTGACCGGTGCGGCTGCCGAAATGCAAACGCAGTTGGGCATCATCTATGCAGGTTTGATCATCGGAACGGTTTCTTTTGCAGGATCCATGATTGCCTATGGCAAATTGGAAGGCAAGATCAAAGACTTGGCTTTGCCCGGTCAACAATTCATCAACTTGGGTCTGCTTGCCTCGGTAGTGGGCTTAGCGGCCGGTCATACCTTGGGTTATTTGGATGGAACTTTTTGGTTCTACATCGTGCTAGTGATTGCTGCAGTATACGGAATTCTGTTTGTGCTTCCCATCGGGGGCGCTGATATGCCCGTAGTGATCAGTTTGCTGAATTCCTTTACGGGTGTAGCCGCTGCTTGCGGCGGGTTCTTGTACGACAACAATGTTATGTTGATGGGCGGTGTCCTGGTAGGTTCGGCCGGTACCATCCTGACGGTTGTCATGTGCAACGCGATGAACCGCTCTTTGACCAATGTATTGTTGGGCAAGGTAGGCGGTGCTTCAGCCGCCGCTTCTGCGGGCAATTCTGCCGGCGGAAGCATTCGCGAACTGCAAGCTACAGATGTGGCCATCATGATGAAGTACGCTTCGAAAGTGGTGATCGTTCCAGGTTATGGATTGGCGGTTGCTCAAGCTCAGCACGTGTGCCACGAAATGGAACTTTTGTTGGAAAGCGAAGGCGTCCAAGTGAAGTATGCCATTCACCCTGTAGCCGGTCGAATGCCGGGTCACATGAACGTATTATTGGCGGAGAGCAGCGTGGAATATGACAAATTGGTCGAGATGGAAGACATCAATCCCGAATTCGCTACCACCGATGTGGTGTTGGTGGTTGGGGCCAATGACGTGGTCAATCCGGCGGCGAAAACAGATCCCACAAGTCCCATTTACGGCATGCCCATTTTGGATGTAGAAAATGCCAAACAGGTTGTGGTGTTGAAGCGCAGCATGAAGGCAGGTTACGCCGGAATTGATAACGATTTGTTCTACAATACCAAGTGCGGAATGCTCTTTGGAGATGCCAAAGACAGCTTGCAAAAATTAGTTTCGGAGGTCAAGTCCCTGTGAGAAAAGGAATGATCGTGGTAGCCAGCCTGCTGGCCGCCTTGCCATTGAAAGCCCAGTCGTATGGGCTCGTTCATATGGGTAGTGGTTCCAACCCGCCCAATGCCGTCAATCAGATTGTCAACCAAGAGTTGGACAACGAAACCGAATCAGCGGGTTGGACCAAAATCTTGGCCGATTCTTTGGGTAAACAAACCTATTCCGCTCAGCAGTCCATTCCGTTTCCTTTCGCGTTTGCCGGTTCGACCGTCAGCGAGTTTTGGGTGGCCAGTACGGGTTATGTGAGTTTCAGCCAGCCCACAAGTGAGCCTAAGCCTTCGGTCGATACATTTTTGACCATGCCCATTTCTGGATTGCCCAGCAAGGTGATTTATGTGGGCGGGGTGAATTTGGATGGTGACAACGATGCGGTCTATACCAAGGTGTTTGGAACCTTTCCTCATCGCCAGTTGTGGATTCGTTTTCACTCGGCTTCTTGCAGTCAAAATCGCTATGCTTACTATTCCATCGTATTGGAAGAAAGCAGCTACCGCGTGCACGTGGTGGAGCAAATGGCTGACATGAGCAATACGGTTCGTTATTTGAGTACGGGCCTTCAATGGAACAATACGGAATCGGCTCAGCTTTGGGGAAACAATGCCTGGATTTACGATGGCACCCGTTTTACCCATGACAACCGTTATCAAACCTTTGAGTGGAGCGGGGCCTATTCCAACGATTGGCAAATCGGCTTGTACAACCAAAACCTGAGCAAATACCCCTTGAGTTCGGGTACATCTTCATCCCCCTTTGGAATTCCCGTTCGCGTGCAAGCCTTGGGTTACCAGGGTGGTGGTGAATTGATGGTCAATACCTATGCCAACGGGGTTTGGGTGGACAGTGCCTTGTTGAGCATACCCTTAGAAACCAATGATTTCTTGGGCGAGGGATATGAGTACAGCCTTTACCCGCAGTTTGACCCTGCCAAATTGACCTTAGGGCAAGAGTATGAAATCATGCACATCCTGAGCGTAGATGGAGACAATAATGCGCTCAATGATACGGTTCGTCAGCATTTGGTGTTCAGAGATTCTCGCACGGGCGTTGTTGACACCGGTCAGCTTCTGTTGGAATCGTTTACCGCTTCTTGGTGCAGCGAATGCCCCATGGCTCAAGATTACTGGATGGATAGTTTGGAGCGTGCCTTTCCTGGTCAAATTACTTGGATTCAGCACCACAGTTACGATGGCATTCAACCCAGTTTGTCACCGGTACTTCAGCGCTATTCGGGCCTGCCTATTTCGGAGTTTTATCCAGTAGAATACCCGTCTGCTTTCATCAATCGCATGCCCACCTTTGGTCCTGGATTTGTCATGGCTCCCAACCAATGGGTAGAAGGTGCCATGCAAGTTGCTTGGCAGTCCAAGCAAAAGACCTTTGATGTGGAAGTGTTGAATTTGCAGTACGATACCTTGACCCAGATCATGACCGGCGATGTGAAAGTGACGGCCCGCAACTACTGTTGGGCTGATGAAGTACACATTGGCGGTAGTTTGTTGGAAACCAGCGTTCGCGGTTTGGGCTTTGGGTTCAATCAGTCGGTCAAAAGCGCCTGGACCACCGATAGCAACTCTCTATTCTTTGGCAAAAACAACCCCATGGTGGGCTATACCCATGAGCGTGCTGCTTTGGCCAGTCTCTTTGGTGGCGATGAGCCCAGCATCAGCAATGTGCATGAAATCTTGGCCCCTGGTGAGCAGCGCATGCGTTCTTTTTCACTGGAAGTCCCCTTTTCAGACGTAGATGTCGTCATTCCTGATGGGGCTGATTTTGAGCCTTTCGGAAATGTGGCCGGCCGAGGCAAATTGGCTGATTTTCGGGTCTTGGCTTACGCATGGGAAGCCCAGCAAAACAGTTGGACCCAAGAAGACTTTGCCCCCATTGTGGCCGTTGATGAGCTGCCCCTGTGGGATTTGGCTCTGAATACACATCAGGCCGCGATAGGCTCCATGCAGCTGTATCCGAATCCTGCAAGCGATTGGATCATGGTTGTGGCAGAAAATAAAGTCCTTTCGAATTGGGAATTGATTGATGTCAGCGGTCGATTGGTCATGAACGGTACGGGTACTTTTAGCCCTTCCTTGAGATTGAACGTTTCAGACTTGAATCCTGGAACTTATTGGGTGCGATGCCAAACGATCGAGGGTCAAGTGTTGACTCAGCCCTTCGTGAAAGCCTCATTCTAAGCCAAAGGCTTCGTCGATGAGTTCCCAAGCCTGATCCAAGGTTTTGACAGGCGCGAAGCATTGGCCTTGGGTGCATACGAATATCAAATCTTGATCGGCGGGTTCTTGTTGGGACCAAATGCTGGGGCTGCCGGCATAGTTGATTTTTACCCATGATGGAAGTTTTTGGGCCAAGGCTATCCGCGTTTCAGGCGTTCGGAAATGGCCGCAGAGGGTAATTTCCATTCCTCCGTGCATCAGGGCCTGGGCTAATCGCATCCATTGGCTGTTCCATTGAGGCTGTTGCAGGGCTTGCTCGCTTACTTGCTTCCACAAGTCTTCAGCAATTTGGCTGCATTGTTGATCGCCTAAATGTAGGCCGAGCTCCCAAAGGCATAGAGCCATGCTGCTATTGGCGCTGCTGATCACGTCGTCGGTATTGTCAACCTTGTTGATGGGAAGTTCTTGTTGATCAAGACGCAGCAACATCAATTGCTTGGTTTTGTTGTCGTAAAATAAGGGAAGGGCTTCGGCGATGAGCTGGTGGGCTTTGGCTAGTATCGCAGTTTGAGGGTTAGCTTGGTACAAGGCCAACAATCCTTGCGTGAAATGGGCGTAGTCTTCCAATTGCCCTTCTATGTACGCTTGGCCATTGGCATGGGCGTGCATCAATCCTTCTGAACGACGAAAATGCTCCCACATCCAATCGGCCAATTCCTGAGCCTGATCGAGGTAGTCGGGTTCGTTTAAGTAGTAGGCGGCATCAGCGAGGGCCTTGAGCATGAGGCCATTCCAGGAGCACAAACGCTTGTGATCGTATCCCGGTCGCACCCGTTGGCCTTGAAGGTCCAAGAGTTGGGCTTTCATTCGGGCCAAGCGATCTTGGTATTCAGCCCCGTTAAGAACTAGCGATTGGATGACCTGCAATGGGGCTTGAACGCCGTGCAAAATATTGCGACCCTCTTCCCAGTTGCCTTCGGGTTTGGGCTCAAATAGGGCTTGCGCCAATTCGAATGTTTCCGGATCCAAAGCCGTCTGAAGTTCGGAATAGGCAAAGGTGTAGTAGTGCCCTTCTTTTCCTTCGGAGTCAGCATCGAGGGCACAACCATAAGCACCCTCTTGGTACAATTCGTTTCGGCAGAAGGTTAGGGTAGAATGCGCGATTTCTTTGTAAAGCTCGGCATCGCTGTAAGCATAAGCTCGGGAATACAAGGAAATCAACTGAGCATTGTCGTACAGCATCTTTTCGAAATGCGGTGCAAACCAAAAGCGATCGGTTGAGTAGCGGTAAAACCCACCGCGCAGGGTGTCGTAAATACCGCTTTGGCTCATTTTGATGAGCGATAAATGCAAGTATTCACGCGCCGATTCGGATTCACTGCTCAGCAAGATATCCAGGTTGTATTCGTGCTGATTGGGCAGCATGAATTTGGGGCTGCGTTTCAGGCCTCCGTATTCCCAGTCGATTTCTTGGCTGAATCGTTCGTAAGCCTCGGTCCAGGATTTTCTCGTCAACGTGCTGGGAGCATTGGGAGTCGGAGCTTGGTGCATTTCCTGGAGCTGATCCATCAATTGCTGGGCATAGTCTCGAAAGGTATCGGGTTGGGTGCGCCATCCTTCGGCTAGTTGCAAGAGCAGTTGTTTCCATTGTACATTGGGGAAGTAGGTGCCGGCATACAGGGGGCGCCGATCGGGGGTGCAGCACACGTTTAAGGGCCATCCGCCGCGACCGGTCATGAGTTGGCAAGCATCCATGTATACGCTGTCTACATCGGGTCGCTCTTCTCGATCGACCTTGATATTGACAAAATGGTGGTTCATGATTTCAGCCGTTTCCTGATCTTCAAAGCTTTCATGCTCCATGACATGGCACCAATGGCAAGCGCTGTATCCAATGCTGACCCAAACCAATTTGTTTTCCTTTGCCGCAAGCTCCCAAGCCTCATCGCCCCAGGGCTGCCAGTCTACGGGGTTGTAGGCATGCTGCTGCAAATACGGACTGGCTTCTTGAAGCAATCGGTTGGGGTAGGCGTCAGGATTGTGGCTCATCTTTGCTGTAACTTGCAGGTGAATGCAGAGCAAAGTTCGTGGTTTTGTGGGTTTGATGACCTTGTTTCTGATCAGCGCGGGCTGTTCGCAGACAAGTGATTCTACCCGGAGAAATTTGCGAGACTCATTAATTGCCGGCCACTGGCCCTTTGGCGATAAACAGGATAC
>JALRLA010000343.1 GCA_023254645.1 Bacteroidia bacterium | reverse complement strand
AGCCTTCTTTTTACCTGCAACTGTCTTTCGCTTACCCTTACGAGTACGAGCGTTCGTACGGGTTTTCTGACCACGCAGAGGCAGACCTTTACGATGACGCTGACCACGGTAGCAACCGATATCCATCAATCGCTTGATGTTCAATTGTACCTCAGAGCGCAATTCACCTTCGGTTTTCAGGTTTTCCTGAATATAACCACGAATGGCCGCCAAATCATCGTCGTTCCATTCGTTTACTTTTTTGTCCTGCGAAATTCCGCAATTATCCAGAATGTTGGCAGCGGTGCTCCGGCCAATACCGAAGATGTAGGTCAAACCAATGACACCACGCTTATTCTTAGGGAGATCAATACCTGCTATACGGGCCATGTGTATCTATTATCCTTGTCTTTGTTTGAATTTGGGATTCTTCTTGTTAATCACGTACACCTTACCCTTGCGGCGTACGATTTTGCAGTCTACACTGCGCTTTTTAACGGCGGTTCTAACTTTCATAGTTGCTTATTTGTATCGGTAACAAATTCTACCTCTGGTCAAATCATATGGGGACATCTCGACAGAAACCTTATCACCAGGTAGGATACGTATGTAGTGCATACGCATTTTGCCAGAAATGGTCGCGATGATCTCGTGTCCGTTCTTCAAACGAACTCGGAACATGGCGTTGGAAAGAGCTTCTGTGATTTCTCCGTCCTGTTTTATGGCGTCCTGCTTGGGCATGTGAAAAGGGCTGCGAAATTATGTATAAATCTTTTAAAAATCAACTTGGCTATAGGCGTTGGTCATGCGTCCTTTCAACTTACCACCACCACTCATCAAACCATCGTACTTACGCATGGTCAAGTAACTGTCGATTTGCTGCAAGGTATCCAAAACGACACCCACCAAAATCAACAAACTTGTTCCTCCGTAGAACTGTGAAAACTCCTGGTTCACACCCAACTGCTGAGCAAAAACCGGCAAAATAGCCACGATGGCAATCAACACAGCACCGGGGAAAGTGATGCGTGAGATAACACCATCAATGAAATTTGCTGTTTGCTTACCAGGTTTGATACCGGGGATGAAACCATTGTTTCTTTTCATGTCATCAGCCATTTGTACAGGGTTAAAAATGATAGCCGTGTAGAAATAGGTAAAGACAACAATCAAGAATACCAACAAGGCATTGTGACCAAAACCATTGGGGTTCATAATGCTAATCAACCAGCCAGGTGCACCTGAATCGCCATAGAAACTACCAATAGTAGCAGGCAAGAACAGAATAGCCTGAGCAAAGATGATGGGCATAACTCCAGCGGCCAAAATTTTGATGGGCAAGTATTGACGGGCACCTCCGTACTGACGGTTACCCACTACTCTCTTGGCGTAGTTAATGGTGATTTTGCGCGTACCCTGAGTTAAGAGGATAACACCCAAAACAACCATAAACCAAATCACCATCTCGATCAAGAACAAAATAGGACCACTACCAAAGGCTTTGAAAGCAAATTCACTCACCAAAGCTGCTGGCATGCGGGCAATGATACCCACCATGATCAACAAACTGATACCGTTGCCCAATCCTCTGTCGGTGATGCGCTCACCCAACCACATGGTAAACATGGTACCTGCAGTCAACAAAATGACATTAGTAATCATGAACATGGATTGGCTCATTACATCAGGACGGAAATTGTATAACAAAGCTTGAGCGTTGCCTGGAGTGTTGGCAATGTTGCTCAAATAACCAATGGCCTGTACTGCAGTAAAAGCAATGGTCAACAAACGTGTGTACTGATTGATCTTACGGCGTCCTTCTTCTCCTTCTTTCTGCAAACGCTGAAAGGCGGGGATAGCGATCGACACCAACTGCATCAAAATAGAGGCAGAGATGTAAGGCATGATACCCAGTGCAAAGATGGCACCGCGGGCAAATGCTCCACCAGCGAACGTATTGATCAGGCCGAGAATGTTGTTCTTCGTTTGGTTGTTCAAGCCCACCAGCGCTTCCGAATCAATACCGGGAAGGATGATGAATGAGCCCAAGCGATAAACAAGCAAAAGCAGCATCGTATAAACGATGCGCTTTCGCAATTCTTCGATTGCCCAGATGTGCTTCAGGGTTTCAATCAGTTTCTTCATGCTTGTTATGCAATTACATGAACACTACCGCCAGCCTTTTCGATGGCTTCACGAGCAGTTTCAGAAAACTTATTGGCATGAACTTCTACGGCAGCTTTCACTTCACCGCGTCCCAACACTTTGAACAACTCTTTCTTGCCTATCAAGTGCTTGGAAACCAAAACTTCACGATCAATTTTAGTGACTTTCAATTCATCGGCCAACTGCTGAATGATGTCCAAGTTAATGGCCGCATATTCAACACGGTTGATGTTTTTAAATCCGCCTTTGGGGACACGACGCTGCAAAGGCATTTGTCCACCTTCAAAACCAATTTTACGGCTGTAACCGGTTCGGCTTTGTTGGCCTTTGTGACCTTTGGTTGATGTTCCACCTCGGCCAGAACCTTGTCCACGACCAATTCGCTTGGATTTTTTAACCGATCCTTCTGCAGGTTTAAGATTGCTAAGATTCATGGCTTCTTTTAATCGACATTTTCTACTTTCAACAGATGACTCACGGTGCGAATCATACCCTCAACCTGAGGATTCAATTCCACCACACGGCTGGCATTCATTTTGCGAATTCCAAGAGCAACCAAAGTTGCTTTCTGGTTCTTCGCGTATCCTATACCGCTTTTGATTTGGGTGATTTTAACCTTGCTCATGAGATTATCCGTTAAATACTTTGCTGAGACTGATGCCGCGCAAATGAGCGACACTATGAGGATCTTTCATGCTCGTCAATGCATCAAATGTAGCTTTTACTACGTTGTGAGGGTTTGACGAACCTTTTGACTTTGCCAATACATCGGTAATACCAGCGCTCTCCAAGACGGCGCGCATTGCACCACCTGCGATAACACCTGTACCCGAAGCTGCGGGTTTCAAAAACACGCGGCCTCCACCGAACTTACCAGCTTGTTCATGGGGAACGGTTCCATTCAACACGGGAACTTTGATCAAGTTCTTCTTGGCATCTTCGATACCCTTGTTGATGGCGTCAATAACTTCGTTCGACTTACCCAAACCATGACCAACGGTTCCTTGACCATCACCCACTACAACTAAAGCAGTGAAATTGAAGGTACGACCGCCTTTGGTCACTTTGGCTACACGGTTGATGTTTACAACCTTTTCGGTCAAGGTTAACTCGGCAGGACGAACTCGAATAATATTCTTGTTTGACATTTATAATTCAGTTTAGAATTTCAAGCCTCCTTCGCGTGCCGCGTCGGCAAGGCTTTTCACACGACCGTGGTAGAGGTATCCACCGCGATCAAAAACAACACTAGTAATACCAGCCTCAGTTGCAACTGCAGCAATTTTCTTGCCCACCAATGCAGACTTAGCCACTTTGGTATCTTTTACAGCAGCAATATCAGCCATACGGCTAGAAGCACTTGCCAAGGTTACACCTGTGCTATCATCAATGATTTGAGCATAGATATCCTTGTTGCTTCGAAATACACTCAAGCGGGGGCGTACAGCCGTTCCGGTGATGCGACCGCGAATGCGGCTGCGAATTTTACTGCGTCTTTGAACTTTAGTTTTAGCCATGACTGTAGATGATTATTTACCGGCTGACTTACCAGCTTTTCTGCGTACAACTTCTCCAGCAAATCGAATACCCTTACCCTTGTATGGCTCTGGCTTGCGGAATGAACGAATTTTAGCGGCTACCTGACCCAAAAGTTGCTTATCAGCACACTCCATGGTGATGTTAGGATTTTTACCCTTTACCATCTCAGTAGTCACAGTGATTTCAGAAGGTATTTGCATAACAATCTTGTGAGAATAACCTACAACGAATTCCACCAAGTTGCCTTGGTTTGAAACCTTGTAACCTACACCAACAAGCTCTTGATTTACCTTGTGGCCTACACTTACGCCTACTACCATATTGTTGATGATAGAGCGATACAGACCATGAAGCGCTTTGTGCTCCTTGCTGTCGCTTGGGCGATTGACTGTCAAAACTCCATCTGCCTGGGAAATTTCAAACTCAGGACGAACGAATT
>JALRLA010000234.1 GCA_023254645.1 Bacteroidia bacterium | reverse complement strand
GGCGGCAATGGTTTCCACGTTGTTGACTACCGTGGGACGCTGCCACAATCCTTTTACCGCAGGAAACGGTGGTTTCATGCGGGGATTGCCTCGTTTGCCTTCCAAGGATTCGATCAAGGCTGTCTCCTCTCCACAGATATAAGCACCTGCACCAGGAGTGATCGCCAAGTCCAAATCAAAGCCAGAGCCCATGATGTTTTTGCCCAACCATCCATTGGCATAGGCTTCGGCAATGGCTTGCTCCACGATGCGCATGACGAACATGTATTCACCGCGTATATATATGTAGGATAGGTTGGCTCCTAAGGCGTACGAAGACAGAATCATGCCTTCGATCAACAAATGAGGGATTTTTTCCATCAAATATCGATCCTTGAAGGTACCAGGCTCAGATTCATCGGCATTGCACAATAAATGGCGAGGCACCCCATCGGGTTTGGCCAAGAAGCTCCACTTCATTCCCGTTGGGAAACCGGCTCCGCCTCGGCCGCGCAAGCCTGATTTTTTCACTTCTTCCACCACATCGTCAGACGACATGCCTTTCAAAGCCTTTTCAACGGCTTGGTATCCGCCTTGTTTGCGGTATACGTCGTAAGAGCGAATGCCTTCGACGTCAATATGCTCTAATAGGAGTTTCTTGCTCATTTTAGACCCATGTAATTAGCGACAGGATTGGCGCGGTACTCTTCAATGAGAGCATCGACCTTTTCTTCTGTCAAGTGTTCATGAAAAGATTCACCGGCTTGAAGCATGGGCGCGTATCCGCAGGCACCCAAACACTCAACCGATTTTAAGGTAAACAAGCCATCGGCCGTTGTTTCACCATCTTTGATGCCCAACCTCTTTTCGATGTGAGCGATGATGCGTTCGGCTCCTTCAATCATGCAAGGACCCGTGCGGCAAACTTCCAATTTGACTTTGCCCACAGGCTTGGTGTCGTACATGGAATAAAACGTAGCGACTTCATACACTTCGATGGGATTCAAATGCAGGAGACGAGCCACGTAATCCATGGCTTCTGTATCCAAATGACCAAAATGCGCTTGGGCCAAGTGCAAAACCCGGATCAAGGCGCTTTTCTGCTTGCCTTCTGGAAATAGAGATACTATACGGTTTACTTCCTCGAGCAACTCGGGAGTAAATTGGCGTGATTCGTTCATAACAGCGGTCATGTGGATTATGCGTCTAACTCACCGGCGATGACGTTCATGCTGCTCATGGTCAAAATGGCATCGCTGAGCAAAGAACCCTGAATCATCTCGGGATAGGCTTGGTAATAAATGAAACAAGGCCTGCGAAAATGCAGGCGATAAGGAGTGCGACCACCGTCACTGATCAGGTAATAACCCAATTCACCGTTGGCGCCCTCTACCGCATGGTAAATTTCACCACTCGGAATCGGGGTTTCGCCCATGATAATTTTAAAGTGGTAAATCAAAGCTTCCATGCTGCTGTACACTTCCTGCTTGGGAGGAATGTAGAAGGATGGAATATCGGCATGGTAGGACCCTTGGGGCATATTTTCCAATGCCTGTTCAATGATTCGGAGACTTTGGCGAATTTCTTCTTGGCGAACCTGGAATCGATCGTAGGTGTCACCGTCCTTGCCTACAGGAATGTCAAAGTCAAAATCTTCGTAGCTGCTGTAGGGGTTCATGACGCGAACATCATAGTCCACACCGGCGGCGCGGAGATTGGGACCTGCGAATGAATAGCTCAACGCTCTTTCGGCAGTGATGGGACCTGCGCCAATGACGCGATCCATGAAAATTCGATTTCGCTCCAACAGGCTGTTGAATTCTTCGAAACGGGCGGGAAAGGTTTTGAGGAAGTCGCGCAGTTTGTCAATAAAGGCCGGACTGAAGTCTCGGTCGAAACCGCCGATTCGACCCACATTGGTGGTCAATCGCGCTCCGCTAATTTCTTCGTACAGATCGTAAATGCGCTCGCGCTCCTGGAACATGTAGGTGAAGCCTGTCAAGGCACCGGTATCTACTCCAATCACCGAGTTGCAGACCAGGTGGTCAGCGATACGGGCCAATTCCATGACGATCACGCGCATGTAGTCTACACGCTTGGGCATTTCTGCTCCAATCAATTTCTCTACGCTCATGTGCCAACCCATATTGTTGATGGGTGCAGAACAGTAGTTCAAACGATCGGTAATGGGGGTAACCTGATGGAACGGACGGCGCTCCGCCAATTTCTCAAAGGCACGGTGAATGTAACCCACGGTAGGTTCTGCACTGACGATGCGTTCGCCATCTACTTTCAAGACATTTTGAAAAATTCCATGTGTAGCGGGGTGAGTTGGGCCCAAGTTCAGGGTGGCCAATTCTCCATCAATGCTATCCAGGCTTCTCAATTGGCCTTTTTCGTTAAAAATCAAATCGCTCATCTTCCAAAGAATTGGTCGTCCTTGTCGTCTCTAGTTTCGTCTTCCAATGCATACTGCTTCAACATCGGATGGTAATCCATCTGGTCCATGTTGAGAATGCGTCTCAAATCGGGGTGACCTTCAAACTTTACTCCGTAAAAATCAAAGGTTTCGCGCTCCATCCAATTGGCACCGGCAAACTCGTTGCACAAAGTAGGAACTGTCGCTGCTTCTTGAGCAATGGCCACCTTGAGTCTCAATCGCAGGTTTTGAGTCAAACAGTGCAAGTGATAGACCACTTCTAACTCCTTGCCTGCTCTTTCCGGATAGTGAACGGCGCACAGATCGGTCAATAACTGAACAGGCGCTTTTTCATAAGCCTTGAGAGCCTGAATGGCTTCAATCAAATGCTCGGCGGGAACTTGGATATTGACCATTCCGTAAGAGTCTTGCTCCATGGAAGTTGCCCACTGTGCAGAAGCAAAGTCAGCTTGTAAGGTTTCGAATGACGGTGTAGCCTGGCTCATTTGGTTTCGATAT
>JALRLA010000213.1 GCA_023254645.1 Bacteroidia bacterium | reverse complement strand
CATGAGAGCGAGAACCCGAGAATGCATGAGTCAAAAATAGGGTTTTCAGCGCCTTACAAGGGTAGGAAGTAGCCCAAAATCAGCACAATGATGACAATAATCGGCAAAGGCAACTTGCGGCTCCACAAAAGTCCTAAGGATAGGGCGTAGATAGAAGCGTGCATCGCGATTTGGTCCATGCGTGATTCGAGGGCCAAGGCTTGAAGATTTTGATAGAAGTACAAGTTCAAAATCAGAGTAGCGGTCAAGATGAAACCCACGGAGACGGCAAAAATGCCGTCGATGCTCTTGCGAAAGCCTTCGATGTTTTTCAGGCGCCCCCATAGCGGATAAGCGAATAAAACGGCCATGGTTCCGGGCAGAAAAACGGCCACCAAGCCCAAGAAACAGCCGAGCAATTGGCCCAAGAATCCAAAGCCTCCGTTTTTCATGGCAATGGCATTGAGATAGACCGCGAGGTTGAAGTTCGGCCCGGGCAAGGCTTGAAGCAGACCTAGACCTGTGTTGAATTCCTCCATGCTCATGCGGGGTCTGTGCAGCACGTATTGTTCTACGCCCATAGCGGCTAAAACATTGCCTCCGCCAAACGAAAAGACGCTGATGCGGTAGGTGTTCTCAAACAAGCGCACAGGGAGAGCGTAGGGAGAGTCGTAAAGGGCCAAGACAATTCCGCCTATTCCCACCAAGGCAAAAATGGTTAGGAAGATGATCAAGTTTCGCCACACGATAGGTTTGTCATCGGCGGGTTTGGGCAGAAATTCCCGTTGGTTGAATCGCGAGCTCAAGTAACCCGCTGTCAATACCCCTATGGGGAAAAACCAGGGGGTTTGGAGGAAGAATCCTAAGACGCCGGCCGTGAGCGCGATGCTGTAGTTCATGCCGCTGGGTTTGATCCACTTGGCCATTGTGAAGATGGCATAGATCAAAAAGGCGGCCACCATGGGTTGCAGGAATCTCAGCTGGGAGAATCCCAAGAACCTGGGTGATAAGGCAATGATGGACATGAGCAGGGCACCGGGTAGAGCCCAGGCAAGCAAGGCCAAAAAGGCCAATTTCCCGCCTCCCACCTTGTAACCGATGGCCGTGATGGTTTGAGTCGTACTGGGGCCCGGGAGTACACTGCAGAAGGCATTGATTTCAATCAAATCTTCTTCGTCAATGAAGCGATGCTTGTCGACCAACCGTTTTTTGAATTGCGGCAAATGAAGCTGGGGCCCACCAAAGGCTGTGCATCCGAGCCAAAACACCGACTTTAAAAAAGTCCAATGCCGTGCTTTCCGTATTTTCGTGCCCGAACTCATATGAATAGAATGTTTTGGCCTTTGACCCTGCCGAATATAGCGCAGCCATGCGGAAAATGGCTCTTCATTTTTGCCCTAATTGTGGGCTCGTGTACCGATACTGGTTCGGGACTAGAGAACCGGAAGATTTGTCAACAGTTCAATGATTCGCTATTTGGTCAACTCAACAAGACCCGTGCTTTGTACGTCTACAGCATGGAGGAAATTTCCCAGAGAAAGGAACGAATGGACGTGCGTTTGAAGGCTTTGAAGTTTGTTCAGGCCTCTGATTTGAGCGAAACCGATCAGCAAAACGCCAGCCTATACAACTCGATTTTTCGCATTTACCGCGATTTGAGTGAGCGATATGCCCAAACCGTACTTCGATCGGAAGAGCATTTTTACACCCTCAAAGGCTTGTCAAAGGCCATTCAAGCGGGTCAGTTTGATCAGGATCGTTCGGAATACCGAAACGAAGCCTTGAAACTTGAAAAGGTGCTGAAAGAAAACGAGGCAGAAGCCATCGATATTACCCAGCGATTGAGAGCGGTAGAGCCGAATTACCACCGCTTGGAAGAGCCTATGCAAGAACTGGCTGATCGCTTGAATTTGGATGCGGCTGGCTCCCCCAATTAAGAGAGTCGCGAAAGCAAAGCCTCCGTGCCCCAAGATTGGCAGAGGCGTTGAAAAATGTAGTCAACGGCTTCGGCATTCAAATGGGCCAAATCTGCAGCGAAATGCCGGTGGTCGCGCAACTCTTCTGTAGCGATTTCGTAGGAGGGGAAATAATGGTCGCTCGATGATTCTAGGTGCTTGTGCAGGGCCGTTAAACAATGGGCCTTGCTCCGAGCATTTTCTAAGATTCCATCGCGCAAATGGCGAACAGGGCTCAAGGTCCATGCGACGGTTAATCGGGGATTCAACGCTTGTAGGTGTGATCGAATTTCCTTCAAATCTTGTGCTATTTGCTCGGGACTGAGCAGGTGTTTGGTGAAGCTGCGCTGATCGATTTTGTGGCAATTGGCCGCCCAAATTTGACTGGGGTTGTGGTAGTAGGTAAAGGCTGAACCCAGGGTGATGAACAGCAGGTCAAGTAAGGCTATTTCTGACCGCAAACGCTCAATGTCTTGGAGCTCGTCTTGTAGGATGATTTTGTGCGCGGCTTGCCAGCTTCTTCGTCCGTCTGGGGTCTCGACAAGGTCCCAATGGCCTCTTTGCAAGGCCCGCAGTTGTTCGCGCATAGCGGTCGAGCTGAAAACCGTTCCGTGCGGATGTTGCCATACGGAAAGGCCTCGCTGCTCGAACCGCTGCGCCATTTCTTGGCTGAAGCAAGAACCCCAAAACCCCCAAGTTTCATTGGGGTCCAGTAGGGGCTTGTCGGCTATGGTAAAATTCGTAGTCACAGGGAGGAGGCTGGGCTTCGGTCCTTGACGAACAAAGGTAGTGGGGGGATGCTATCTTCGCCTCATGAATTCAAGTTTGAGGGCCAAGGAAAACCTGCACATTGTCTTTTGGTTGCTGAAGGATTTTGCCTGGATTTCGGATTTCAAGGTTTTGGGAGTGACCATGGCGGTTCCTACCTTTTTTTTGAGCCTTTGGATCACGTGGTTGGGCCGTTCCGATCGTTCGGAATTGGCTCATAACTTGGCCATTAGCTGTTGGATTACGGCGAATGCGATTTGGATGTTCGGCGAGTTCTGTTTCGATGATAGCAAACGACATTGGGCCATGCCCTTTTTTGCAGTGGGTCTGTGCATTCTAGCCTTGCATTACCTGCGCGTTTGGCTAGAGCGGCTGAAATCCTGAATTGCCTACCTTTGCAGGGTCATTTATGGAGACTCTAGTTTACACTCCCGTCAATAAAGTGCGGGTGGTGACGGCCGCCAGTTTGTTCGACGGGCACGATGCCGCCATCAATGTAATGCGCCGCATTATCCAGTCTACCGGTTGTGAGGTGATTCATTTGGGTCACGATCGCAGCGTTCAAGAGGTAGTGGAAACGGCGATACAAGAAGACGCCAACGCCATTGCGATGACTTCCTATCAAGGGGGGCACATCGAATACTTCAAATACATGTACGACTTGCTCAAAGAGCGCGGCGCCGATCACATTCAGATTTTCGGTGGCGGCGGAGGGGTCATACTTCCCGAAGAAATTCAAGAGCTCATGGACTACGGCATTGCTCGTATTTACAGTCCGGATGACGGTCGTTCCATGGGTTTGCAGGGCATGATCAATGATTTGGTCAAGCGCAGCGACCAGGCCTTGGGGTCTGAGTCTCAAGAGAAGGTTCAGCTATCGTCTCGGAACAACCGCGACTTGGCTCGCTTGATTTCAGCCGCCGAAAATTTCCCCGAACTCCATGCTGTTCAACTGCAAACCATACGCGATCAAGCCGCTGCTTTGAGTACTCCAGTGCTGGGAATCACCGGTACAGGTGGAGCGGGTAAGAGTTCCTTGGTTGATGAATTGGTTCGCCGCTATTTGGTTGATTTCCCCGAGAAAACCCTAGCCATCATTTCCATCGACCCTTCCAAGCGCAAAACGGGTGGGGCCTTGTTGGGCGATCGCATTCGCATGAACAGCATTCACAACGAGCGCGTGTACATGCGTTCTATGGCCACCCGCCAGGCCAATTTGGCCATGAGCAGCCATGTGGATGATGCCGTGGCCATTTTGAAAGTCGCCGGATACGATTTGGTGATTGTAGAAACCAGCGGAATTGGTCAGAGTGACACCATGATCACCGAGCATTGCGATGTGGCCATGTACGTCATGACTCCTGAATACGGCGCGGCTACTCAATTGGAGAAAATCGACATGCTCGATTACGCCGATGTGGTGGCTTTGAACAAGTTTGATAAGCGCGGAGCTCTGGATGCCCTTCGTGATGTGCGCAAGCAATACCAACGCAACTACAAGTTGTTCGAAACCGATGTGGAGCGTATGCCGGTGTTCGGTACCATCGCTTCTCAGTTCAACGATCCGGGCATGAATGCCTTGTACCGTTGTTTGATGGATACTGTGGCCGCGAAAACGGGTGCCGACTTCAAGAGTGCCATAGAAGCTAGTGAAGAACTCAGCGAGAAAATCTTTGTCATTCCCCCTTCGCGAAATCGCTATTTGAGCGAGATTGCCGAAAACAACAGAGGATATGACGCGCAGGGGCGCGAGCAGAAGAAAGTGGCTCAGCGCATGTATGCCTTGTCGGAGACCATGTTGCAGCTCAAGGAGCAGGGTGGTTCAGAGGCTTTGATGGCTGAGTTGAATCAGACTTACGAGTCGCTAAAAAGCCAATTGAATCCGGCCAATTTGGCTTTGGTAGAAAAC
Organism: Bacteroidia bacterium; assembly: GCA_023254645.1. GTDB lineage: Bacteria > Bacteroidota > Bacteroidia > NS11-12g > UBA955 > JALRLA01. Next base: position 513 of record JALRLA010000213.1, on the reverse strand, counting down.
TGGCAAGCCAAGCGAGAACTATACAAAAACGAAGAATATGTGTTCAAGGTTCGCGACAAAGAATTGCGCTTGAAAACCCATTCCGATAGTTTGAGTCACACCGCCATACCCAAAGTGGTAACTCCTCGTTACCAGGCCTGGGGAGATTTGCTTGAATGGCAGCTGCAGGAAAATGTACCGGGTGAGTTTCCTTATACCGCCGGCATTTATCCCTTCAAACGAGAGGGAGAAGACCCCACGCGCATGTTTGCTGGCGAGGGTGGCCCTGAGCGCACCAATAAGCGATTCCACTACGTTTCTATGGCCATGCCGGCCAAGCGATTGAGTACCGCATTTGACTCGGTAACCTTGTACGGCCGCAACCCTGATACCCGCCCTGATATCTATGGCAAGATTGGCAATTCGGGTGTGAGCATCAGTTGTTTGGACGACGCCAAACGCTTGTACAGCGGGTTTAACTTGGCAGATCCCAAGACTTCGGTTTCGATGACCATCAACGGTCCAGCACCCATG
>JALRLA010000191.1 GCA_023254645.1 Bacteroidia bacterium | reverse complement strand
CGGGAGTTTGTCATTCATGGAGTTTTTGCGATTGATATAGGAGTTGAAATACTCTTTCTCCGTCTCCATTTCTTCGCTGTTTATACTAATTTTGGTCCAGGAAATTTTATCCAATTCTAATTTAGCCTTCGTGTACAATTTCTTGTCAATGACCCCATCAATCTCGTCCAATTTAAGGTTAACCTTTGCCAATTCTATTTTGCATTTGAGTTCAAACACTTTGTCGGCATCTTCAATGCCATTCATTAGGCTATCGGCTTTTACAAAGTCATTGTTTTTAATCACTGATTCTACTTCGATCACCTGTTTATCAATGCCTTGATCTATTACTCTTTGCTCTTCACTCTTGTTATAACCCCACACAAATAGGATTGCGATTGCTATTAAGAAAGCAACGAATATGTGAACCAATTTTTGGTTGTTGCCCTTTATGATCGATCGAGCAGCGCTGGTTATTCTGTTTACATCTTCAAACGATTCTTTGTCATTTTTCATGGCAATTGCAGCCTTGGTATGAATTTGATCAATTTTTTTCATCCATATGGCATTCCAGGCGCCTTTGTATTTCGCTTGTTCGCTGAAGGAATTGAAATAGGTATTGGAATGAATTCGGCTTGAAGCCAAGGTGAGAAATTCCAAGATTTCTTCTCTGGCTGTGGGAACCGGAAAATTCATGATGAGATCCTCTTTGCGAGAATCTGTTGTGGACCATTGGGCAGGTTTTGATCGGTCCATGATGAACTTGAGAATGGCGATGGGCAATAAAAGCCACCAGAAGAACAGCCACTTCACTATTGATCCACAACCTACATTGTCAAAGTCAAATCCTTCCTTTTCTGTATAAATGCTCTCTTTTCGTTGAGATTCTATTTCGTCTAGTTTCTCAAAGAATTTGATGATGTTCTTGTTCGACCCGATATTCCTAAATTCGGTTCCGCAATCTGCGCATTTGGTGGCAAAGGTTTCCGCAATCGCTCCGCATCCGGGGCATTTTCGCACATCTCCAAGCTTGTCAGATTTTGGTGCGGCTTTTGATGCCTCAGCCGCTCTGGCTTTTTGCATCTCTTCCTGTTTTTCGAACAGGCGAGACTCTAATACGACTTCAAACTCATCGAGATCTATACCTTCGGCTTCTGCCTTTTTGAAGAGTACTTGTTTTTCTTTTTCTGTCAATTCACCATCGGCCAAGGTGGCTCGAATCAGTGCTTCAATTTTCTCATTGTACATGGGTAAATGGCGTTTTCATGAAAAGTGGTTCAGCCAATATATGTGTTTTTGATGATTAAAATTTGTTTTGCGTCATTCATTTGCTGTTCATTTAGTGTACGGTAAATTTTTTGAATTGAGGCTTAAGCTATGAGGGTCGAATAAGTGATTTAGGCGCATATAGCGTTTGGAATAATGCTAACTTTGGAGAAATGAGTAGCAGCCAATTCAAGTCTGGATTTGTCAGTATCATCGGTATGCCTAATGCCGGGAAGAGTACGTTGTACAACGCTTTGATGGGCGAAAAATTGGCTATTGTTAACCCCAAGGCCCAGACGACGCGTCACCGCATTTTAGGCATCAAAAATGGCCCTGATTATCAAATTGTCTATTCAGACACACCGGGCATTTTGCGCAAAACCAGTTATCAGATGCACGAGCGCATGATGAAGTTTGTGGGCGAATCAATGTCTGACAGCGATGTGCTGGTGTTGCTCATTGATATTCACGGCAAGGATTTCAATCCTGAGATTCGGGAGCGCTTTGCCAAAAGTGGGGCGTACAAAGTTGTTGGTATAAATAAGATTGATGTTAGCTCTCAAGAGGAACTAGACGCAGCCATAGCGCGTTTGAAAGAGGAGTTTCCCGCTGACCGCTACCTGCCGATGTCGGCCCAAGAGGGTTTTGGTGTGGCCGAGCTGGAAGCCCTTGTGGCGGCCGCTTTGCCAGTGCACCCTCCCTATTACCCCACTGACCAAATGACCGACCGCTCAGAGCGTTTCTTTGTCAATGAAATCGTGCGCAACAATATCTTGCGCTTGTACGACGAGGAGATTCCCTACTCGAGCGAGGTCTTGACCTTGGCATTCAAAGAAAACTCGAAAATCATTCGCATTTCGGCTGAAATTATCGTGGAGCGCGAGTCACAAAAGCCCATTATCATCGGAAAAGCTGGGGCCGGGATCAAAAAATTGGGGATAGCTGCAAGAAAAGATCTGGAAGAATTTTTCCAGAAGCAGGTTTTTTTGGAACTCTTTGTTAAGGTGCGCGACGATTGGCGCAACAATAAGAATATGTTGAGGCAATTTGGTTACGACTATGAATAGGGCATCGATATTGATTTTGGCTTTGGTGGGTTGCGGCAATGCTGAAGTCACAAACATGCAGAATGTGAGTACTCAAGAAGATGTGGCCATGCGACAAACAGATACCACTTTTGAATTGGAAACTGATTATGGAGCAAAAGTTCAATTCGACTATTTCGCTTCACCAGAGCCTAGTTCAAAATTGATCGTGGCATTGCCGGGTTGGAATCATTCGCCTGAGCAATACCTCGAGCATTCTTCGTTGTTGGACTCGAGCCGTTTTCTGGGCTACAACGTGCTATTGATACATATGGGTAAAAGCGTGTATGCAGATTCTATATACCCTGAAACCCGAAAGGATTATCGATTGTATCCAACTGCAACTTGGTTTTCCAATAGTGTATGGTCTGCGCTCGAACAGCATATAAACTTGACTCCTGATTGTTTTGTTGGGGTTATGGGCTATTCAACGGGAGGAAGAGGGGCAGCGACCGTAGCCATCATGAATCCGGAATGGGTGTCTGTTTTAGCGGTGTGGAGTGGTGATTTTAAACCTGAATTGGAACCGCATGACGCCTTGCAAACGAACATTCGTGGGCCGTATACGTTGTTTAAAGATCGCTGGGACCGGGCTGACTTGTGTGCCAAAATAGATCGCTTGACTTGTCCTGTTTATATATCTCATGGTCTTAAAGATGAGGTTGTACCTCTCGCTCAGAGCAAGACATTTTACAACACATTATTACCAAGACGAACGTCTGAAAACCTCATCGGAAATTGGGTTCCTAATGCGGCCCACGATTGGGATTTTTGGTCTGTTGAGGTCCTAAAGAGTCTGGATTTTTTTGAGAAAGTATACCTAAAGAAAGTAGCATTTGATTAGAAACCATGAAGGGCATCGGCATATGTGCATTGCTATTGACCTGGGCAACTGCCCAGGCCCAGCACGACATTGTTGAAGGTCCGGTTCAACCTGTATCGGAAGATTCGACCTACCGCATGCGTGTAGAGCCAGCGGCAGAGGGCAGTTACCGGGTCATGACTTACAATCTTCGCTATTTCACCTTTGGCGATGGCCCCAATGCTTGGCCGGAACGCATGGTGCAAGTGGCCGATCAGGTTCAGCGCATCGCCCCCGACTTCATTGGCACCCAAGAAGGATTGTACCGCCAATTGATGGACTTGCAAGGTCTCGCTTCGAGCGACAGCCTGCACCGAGTGGCTTGCCGTCAGGCGGGATTGACCTGTGAAGAAGGGGTGGGACATGTCGACTATGGCTGGGTAGGCGTAGGCCGTGACTCAGGAGATAACCGCGGGGAGCACTGCGCCATTTTCTACCGATACGACCGCTTTGATTGCGTGTACAGTGAAACCTTTTGGTTGTCTCGGCACCCAGATGAACCGTCCAAAGATTGGGATGCAGCTTTGCCACGCATCGCTACCTTGGCTTTGATGAGGGACCTTCGAACAGGCCGCATCATTTGTGTGGTCAATACCCATTTTGATCACATGGGCGTAAAGGCTAGAGACAAGAGTGCGAAGGTCATTTTGGACCGATTGCGCAGTTATTCCAAGACGGATTACCCCGTGATTTTATTGGGCGATTTGAATTTGACGCCCGAAGAAAAACCCATTCAACGCTTGGCTTCAGCCATGCAAGAATCGTATTCTCATGCGCCTTTGCACTACACCGGAGCCCCAGCCGCCAATCCAGTTCACGGCACCTTCAATGCCTTTCAATACGGAAAAATGCACGATAGGCGAATCGACTATGTATTCTCGAGTGAGGATTGGAGTGTTTTGAACCACGGCATCATCGCTGAGAGCACACACGGGCACTATCCATCAGACCACTTTCCAGTAGTCGTCGATTTGGCTTTAGGGGACTAAGGGTTTTGGCCTTAAACGAATACCAGAATGTAGGCGGCAATCAGCAAGCTGCACAAGTTGCTGAAAGTGTCGATGAAGAACAATTTCCAGCTGCGGCCGTGAAAAATCACCTTGTTCATGTCTTGTGGCATGAAGAAACCGAACCAAGTCAAAGTGGCTCCAATGGCAGCAGCGGCCGCATCAGGCATGAAGGGCTCAGTATGACCCCAAGAGCGGGCATCCCAAGCTTGAATGTTGTGGTCAAAGACCCACACCATGAGAAACAGCCCCAGGATATTGAGCGCTAGGCTGCTGAACATCTGTTTTTTGGACGGTTTCTCGTCTTCGGGTAGCCCCAATTCCTTGCGCCAGGTTTTGCCAAACAAGACGCTGTAGTAAATCATGTTGAAGCTGAAGGCCCCTGCTACAGCGAGCAAGATGGCCACAATGTTGAGTTCAATGGTTGGTTGCATTACGTCGGCAATATACAGCTGGCTGACCCAGTTTGAGTTAGCGCTTGATCTGGTATTCAGTTAGGCGCTTGTCGCCGGTTTTTTGGACAAGCCCTTTTTCTACTGCGTATTTGAGGTCGCGGCTAGCCGTCGCCGATGAGAGTTCAGGGAATTCCCTCAAGTAATCGATGCGCTGAAAGCGTTTGTGATCGCCGAGTATGAAATAGCGCACCCTCTCTTCCTGGCTCTTGTTTCGCGTTTGCTCTTGGATGTATTCCTCTAGGGCGGTTTCAATCACTTCGAGCATGAACACGATGAAGTCGGTTGATTCTCCCTTTTTGTCGCAACTTTCCAGCGTATCGTAATAGAGCTTTTGCCGTTGGGCAATGATCGATTCTAGGGGTATGGCTCCAAATACCGGGTGCTCGCTAGCCAAAATCAAGGTCTGCCAGAGTCGGCCCATTCGCCCATTCCCGTCGGCAAAGGGATGTATGAATTCAAACTCATAGTGAAAGACGCAGCTGCTGATCAGGGTCATGTTATCGGGATCATTCAAGTACTTGAATAAATCGGCCATCAGTTGCGGGACCAACTTGGCGGGTGGGGCCATGTGAATGACCTCCTCGCCTTTGACTACCCCCACGCCGTGTGAGCGGTACTGGCCTGGGCTCTGTACCAATTCCTTCATCAGCATGGCATGTGCTTCCAGCAAGGAGCGCTCGGAAAAGGGATCCCAACGGTTCCAATGTTCATACACTTGTAGGGCATTTTCAACTTCCAGGATGTCTTTGGCTGGACCCAACACCCGCTTCCCGTTTAGGATGAAGGTGATTTGGTCCTCGCTCAAACTGTTGCCCTCGATGTACAAGGAGCTTTGAATCGAACGTATGTTGTTCTGTTTGCGCAGTATCGGCGAAGGGCGGTCGTAGTGCATGCCCTTCATTTGGCCGAGAAGAAGATTGATGTCGGCCGAGAGCTTCAGAATTTGATTGGTCAATTGAAATGGAGGAATCATGATACTATCAAATGATGCTATGCGAAAGTACAGAATGGGTTCGAATAGCTCCTTGCGAATACCGAGATTTGTAGAGGAAACATCCGTAGGGAATGGTGAAAACTGCAAAACAAATGGCCCCCGAGTTTCGCAAGTTTCGCGAATACTTGACCCAACGAGCGGGGGTTTCGCCTGAGCATGTCGAAGCTTTGCTGCCTTCGGTTTCCTTGAAGTTTTGCAAAAAAGGCGAAGTCATTTTGGCCCAAGGCGCGGTAGGCGAATACATTTATTTCGTCGAGCAGGGTTTGCTGCGGTTTTACACCATCGACGATCAAGGAAAAGAGCACATTTTGCAATTTGCCCCTGAAAATTGGTGGATATCAGACCGAAACAATTTCAACCAAAATCAACCCGCCGAGTTCTTTCTCGATGCCCAAGAAGATTCCTGGGTGGTGCAATTAAATCAGTCGTTTTTCCTGAAAGCCAGCGAAATGAGCAAGGAATTCAGAGCCTTTCACGACCAGCTCTTGCAGCGCCGCATATTTCAATTGTACCGCCGGGTCTACGCCTTGATTGGTACTTCGGCTCGTCAGCGTTACGAGGAGTTTATCAAAGCTTATCCTGACCTGATACAACGTGTTCCCCAGTGGATGATCGCCTCCTACCTAGGCATTACGCCAGAGAGTTTGAGTCGGGTGCGCCGGGAAGTGGCGGGCAAGTAAGTTCTTATCTTAGGTCAAGGCATGGTGACCTGAATGGGTTGTTGATTTGTGCCCATTATGGCAAAAACAACTTGGACCATCGACCCAACCCACTCTGAGATTGGGTTCAAAGTGAAACACATGATGTTCACCAACGTCTCTGGACGTTTCGAGCAATTTAGCGCAACAGGTGAAATGGAAGACGACAACCTCGAGTTGTCTTCTTTCTCTTTCAGTGCAGATGCTGCTTCTATCTCGACCGGCAATACCGATCGCGACGGTCACTTGAAAGGCGCTGATTTCTTCGACGCTGAAAACCACGGCCAATTGACTTTTCAATCTAGCGGCATGAAAAAGGTATCTGACAGCGATTACGAATTGACTGGTGACTTGACCATCAAAGGCGTGAGCAAGCCTGTGGCCTTGAAAGTAGAGTTTGGCGGTATTGGCCAGGACCCTTGGGGCAACACCAAGGCTGGATTTACCTTGAACGGAACCATCAACCGCAAAGACTGGGGTTTGTCTTGGAACGCTCCTTTGGAAGCGGGTGGAGTATTGGTTAGCGAAGACGTGCGTTTGAACATTGACGTTCAAATGGTCAAAGGCTAATCAGCATTTGATTTGCATAGAGCCCGGGCCCACAAGGTCCGGGTTTTTTATTTAGCGCTTGCTGATTTTGTTGTTGCTAATGACCCGTTGGCGGCTGCACTTGAAACGGCTGATTTCGCTTGAGCGCAGGGCGGCGTGTTTTTGTGATATGCCTTGGTTCACGCGTTTTCGCCACAGGTTGAAACTTGAGCGCTTGAGCTGGCTTCGCATCAAGGCGATTACCTGGGCTTCGCTCAGGTGAAATTGGGCTTCGATCGCCTCAAACGGGGTGCGATCTTCCCAAGCCATTTCAATGACCCGATCTGTCTCGATTTCATTCAAGGGAACCCGTTTTGAGGCTTTCACTTAAGGGTTAACAATTTAGGGGAGTGGAGGTTTTTGGGGGAACAGGATTGGCTCGCTTCTTGGAAGCTCGCCGGACCTAAGGGGAGGGCTGAACACAGCAAGAAAGCCTTCGAGCGCGAAGCGCTCGGGGGCTTTCTTATGGCCTGCACATCTGCGCAAGCGCACGTGCAGCCATAAAAAAAGCCTGAGACAAAGTCTCAGGCTTT
>JALRLA010000339.1 GCA_023254645.1 Bacteroidia bacterium | reverse complement strand
CGGGACTTCGATTCGATCGAGTTGGGGAATCGTTCAACACCTTTTACAAGGAGCACCTACTCTTTCCACTCACGGGCGCTCAAAAGCGGGTAATCAAAGAAATAAGAGCCGACATGAACAGCGGCAAGCAAATGAACCGCTTGCTGCAGGGAGATGTAGGGTCAGGAAAAACCATTGTGGCTCTATTGACCGCTCTCATCGCCATAGACAACGGTTACCAAGTAGCGTTAATGGCCCCCACTGAAATCTTGGCCACACAGCACTTTTACAGCCTACAGGAATCGTTGGGATTGATGCCCATCAAGATGAGGTTATTGACCGGCAGCAGCTCAAAAAAACAGCGGGAAGAACTGTTGGCCGAAGCCGAAGACGGTCGATTGAAATTGCTCATTGGCACCCATGCCTTGTTGGAGGATCAAGTCAAATTCAAACAATTGGGACTCGTTATTGTAGACGAACAACACCGATTTGGCGTGGCTCAACGAGCCAAACTCTGGAAAAAGGGACAAAGCACCCCTCATGTGCTGGTGATGACTGCCACTCCCATTCCTCGAACCTTGGCTATGACTGTTTACGGCGATTTGGATGTCTCCGTAATCGACGAATTGCCTGCGGGCCGCAAACCCGTGCAAACCGCGCACAGACCCGAGAGCAATAGAGCCATTGTCATGGACTTCTTGAAAAAAGAAATTGCTTTAGGTCGACAAGTGTACTACGTCTTTCCATTGATTGAGGACAGCGATAAACTGGAATTGCAAAGTTTGATGAGCGGATACGATACCGTTACTCAGTATTTGCCCACTCCCCAATACAAATACAGCTTGGTTCACGGCCGAATGAAAGCCGAAGAAAAAGAAGAACAAATGCAATTGTTCAAACGCGGCGGCAGTGACATCATGATAGCCACGACGGTGATCGAAGTCGGCGTCAATGTCCCCAATGCCAGTGTCATGGTGATTGAGAATGCCGAGCGGTTCGGACTTTCCCAGCTGCATCAGTTGAGGGGGCGCGTGGGCCGTGGTGCCGAACAGAGTTATTGCATTTTGCTTAGCGGTCCTAAACTGTCAGAAAATGGTCGTAAGCGATTGCAAACCATGGTTTCGACCATCGATGGGTTTGAGATTGCCAAAGTAGACCTGGAGTTGAGAGGCCCAGGCGAAATAGACGGCACCAAACAAAGTGGAGTATTGGATTTGAAACTCGCTGATATTCGTGCAGATGAAGCCATATTGGTGGCCGCCCGAACCGAAGCCATCGCCTGGCTGGCCCACGATGAACTCTTGATGAAGCCTGAAAGTTCTGGCATTCGCAGAGAGTTGGCCAAAAGTCCACACCGCACCTTGTGGAGCAAGATTTCCTAAAGAATTAATGATAGGCTTTGCCTTTTGGGCCGTAATTTCACGGCAACAATGGCATCGCGCGCTCAACTGTTTTCCGAGGTAGGTAAGTTCGTCTTGTTCATGCAACGGGTCATGAAAAGACCGACGCGTGGGCGCATGTTTTGGCGTTCACTGGTTTATGAAATGAACCTAATTGGGGTTGATTCTTTGGTCATTGTCGTCTTGATTTCATTGTTTACGGGTGCCGTATCCACCATTCAAACGGCCGTGCAATTGACGGCTGAAGGTGGTATTCTTCCGCCTGATATTTTCCCCATGGAAGTGGTGGGAAGTGTAGTGGGAAACGGTTCCTTGTTGGAATTTGCGCCCACCATCACTTGTTTGGTTTTAGCGGGTAAAGTCGGGGCCAATATCGCCTCAGAAATCGGAAACATGAAAGTGACCGAACAAATTGACGCTTACGAAGTCATGGGCATCAATGCGGCAAATTTCGTTAGCTTACCCAAGATCATTGCGGGACTCATCATGATTCCCTGCCTGATCATTTTAGCGAACTTTTTGTTGCTTTACGGCGGTGCCATCGCCTGCAAAATAACCGGCATGCTGACGGTCGATGAATTTGTAACGGGCATTCGCTCCAGTTTCACACCCCTGTATTTGCGCTTGATGCTGATCAAAAGCTTTGCCTTTGCCTTCATCATCACAGCCCTCGCTTGTTTTGAAGGGTATTTCACCGAAGGAGGCGCATTGGAAGTGGGAGAAGCCGGTACTCGTGCCGTTACCCGCATTTGTGTATTCATCTTGTTTTTTGATTTGATCATCGCCCAACTCTTTTTGTAATGATTCGCCTGGAAAACGTACACAAGTATTTCGATGATCGCCATGTATTAAAAGGCATCAACGCTACCTTTTTGCCGGGCACGATCAATATGATCATCGGTGCCAGTGGAGGCGGTAAAAGCGTCACCCTAAAGTGCATGGTAGGCTTGGAAGAGCCCGATTCAGGAACCATTTGGTTTGGAGATCGTGATTTCCACCACCTGGATTACAACGGGAAACAAAGCGTACGACGGGAAATTGGCATGTTGTTTCAAGGAACGGCTTTATTCGACTCCCTCACGGTTGAAGAAAATGTGGCCTTCCCTTTGCGCATGTTCTCGGATCTACAAGAGGCCGAAATCAAGGATCGTGTGAACCACTGTTTGGAGCGCGTAAATCTACCCGGTATCAATTCGAAATTCCCCGGTGAGATTTCGGGGGGAATGAAAAAACGTGTAGGCATTGCCCGTGCCATTGCCATGAACATTCAATACCTGTTCTGCGATGAACCAAATTCAGGTCTTGACCCGTTGACAAGTCGAGTGATTGATGAACTGCTTTTGGAAATCACACAGGAATACGGAATCACCACCGTGATCAACTCTCACGATATGAAAACCGTATTGGATATCGGCGAAAATATCGTTTTCATGTACCACGGAGAGGCCCGTTGGGCCGGCTCAGGCAAGGAAGTGGTTCAAGGTCGCAAAGACGTCCCTGAATTAGACGACTTCTTCAGGGCTTCGTTTTAATCACTCGTTTCAAAACCAATCTATTGGCAGGATCATTGCCCAGTCCCCATACATTGTTTTGCACCAATCTTACGCTTTTGTCGTAATACAAAACGATCACGGCTCCCTCATCCATCAACAATTGATCGGCTTCTTTAAGCAGTGAAATTCGGGATTGATCATTGGCTGATGACCCTGCCAACCCTGAAACGGCCTCGTATTTGGCATCAAACAAGGGGTTTGTAAATCGCGAGTAATTGGGACCATTTGGAAATTGGTAGGCCGTGTAAAAGCAACTCAGGTAGTTCTCTGCATCTGGATAGTCGGCTATCCACGAACCGCGGTACAACTGCAAATCGCCTTGGTTTCGTTTTTGCCTCAACATCCCTCCCGATTCCACTTGAACCCGCAACTTCACTCCCAAATTCTCCCATGCCTTTTGTAGGTAAATGGCCATATCCAAATAATCTGACGTTGTCGCCAAGGTCAACACTTCACCCTTGTAAGAAGAGGCTTGCAACCAGTCTTTCGCCTTTTCTAAATTCAGTTGCTGCCCCTTAACTGGTTCGCTCATCAACGAAGGGGGAACAAAGCCTTGATGGGCAGGATCACCTACTCCATTTCGAAGAAAACGCACCAGTCCGGCTCGATCAACGGCAGAAGAAAGTGCTAAGCGAAAGGCTTTATCTCGAAGTACGGCTGGACCTGTTTCGGAAAGATTAAAAGCGATAAATTCAGTGTTCAAGAACGGTGTCAAAATGGCCTTGAATTGGCGGCGATAGGCCGGATTCAATTCACCCTCTTTGCTGAACAACTCATCTTTGATGGAAGATTCCAAGCCATTGAAAAAGTCGTATTTACCCGTCACAAACTGCATAAAAGCCGTTTGTTTGTTCTTGACAAAATCAATGTTTACGGCCTCAAGATGTGGCAATCGCTGTGAGCCTTCAAACTCAAAATACTGGGGGTTTTTGCGAAGTACCATTTTCACTTCCTGTTCCCAACGTTTGAGGTAAAATGGCCCCGTACCGCAAGCATGGCGCGCCAGAAAACTCTTTTCCTTTTGCGTCCACTCTTCGGGCATGATGTAGGCAAAATTCATGGAGAGCAAGGACAAAAAGGCGGGAAACGGGCGAATCAGATCAATTCGAACTGTGCTGTCGTCTATGGACTGAAAGGACTCGGGGCCTTTGACTTTATCCACAAAAATCCAAGCTCCGGGTGAGGCCGTTTTGGGGTCTATCAATCGGCGAAAAGTAGCCACTACGTCATTGGCAGACAATTGATTAGAACCCAAACCAGAAGATTCACAAAACCACACATCAGTACGCAATTCAAAGCGATAGTTCATGCCGTCTTCCGATACTTTCCAGCGCTTGGCCAAGGCCGGAACCACACCCAGCGTGGAGTCTAGCTCCACCAACCCATTAAACAATTGGCTGACAATCCACAATTCGCTTTGGCTTTTGGCAAAAGCCGGGTCTAGGGTATTGACCGAAGCGTCTTCATTGTAGCGAAAAACCTGGGCCTGGGAAACATTATCCACATTTTGACAGGCAGATATACCCAAAAGTGTGTAGAAAAGTGCGACCCAGAAAATCAGGGCAAAACGAGCCGAAATTTTAAATTTGACTCTTGGCCTGAGAGCATTATGAACACTACCTACTACGGACACTCTTGTTTTGGAATTGAATACGCAGGCAAAAGTATGCTATTCGATCCGTTCGTAAGGCCTAACGCTCTAGCGGCCCACATTGATGTCGATTCGATTTGCCCCGACATTTTGCTGCTTAGCCATGGCCATGAAGACCACGTGGCCGATGCCGTTGAAATCGCCATTCGCAGCAAGGCCCAATGTGTGTCCATTTATGAGCTGCACAGCTGGTTGCTCAGCCAAGGCGTCTCCCATAGCCATCCCATGAACATTGGCGGCGAATGGACCTTCGACGATTGGAAAGTGCGCATGACTCCTGCCCTGCACTCCAACAGTTTGCCCGATGGCCAATACGGCGGTCTTGCCGCTGGTTTTGTCATCAGCCACGCGGAAGAACCCACCTTTTACTTCGCTGGCGACACAGCCTTGTTCAGCGACATGCAGCTCATCAGCAAGCGTCAATCATTGGATTTGGCCTTTTTGCCCCTTGGGGGAAATTTCACCATGGATGTGCAGGATGCCGTCCATGCCGCCCTATGGTTGGGCGTGAAGAAGGTCGTGGGCATGCACTACGACACATTTGGATTCATTCGCATGGATCACAACGAAGCAGTAGCGGCGTTTTCCAATGCGGGTATACAACTTGAATTATTGAACATTGGGGAGACCCGAACATATTGATATGGGAAAGATTATCGCATTAGCCAACCAAAAGGGTGGCGTAGGAAAAACCACATCAGCCATCAATTTGGCTGCATCTTTGGCTGTATTGGAACACAAAACCTTGTTGGTAGATGCTGATCCGCAGGCGAATGCCACTTCTGGCGTCGGATTGGACCCCAAAAATGTCAAACTGGGTTTGTACGACTGCATGGTGCAAGAAATTCATCCCAAGGATGTCATTCAGTCGACCGAAACTCCATTTTTGGATCTACTACCTTCTAACATTGATTTGGTTGGAGCTGAAATCGAATTGCTCGAAATTCCCAATCGCGAGAGAATCATGGATGGCGTATTGAAAAGCATCAAAAACCAGTACGACTTCATCATCATTGACTGCTCTCCTTCTTTGGGTTTGATCACCACCAATGCATTGGTGGCTGCTGATTCGGTCATCATTCCGGTTCAATGTGAGTATTTCGCTTTGGAGGGCTTGGGTAAATTGCTCAACACCATCAAAATCATTCAAAACAACTTGAACCGCCAATTGGAAATCGAAGGCATTTTGCTCACCATGTACGATAGCCGTCTGCGCTTGTGCAACTCAGTAGTAGAAGATGTCAAAACCCACTTCCAGGACATGGTATTTGACTGCATCATTCAACGAAACACCAAGCTTGGCGAAGCACCTAGCTTTGGCGTACCGGTCATTTACCACGATGCCGATAGCCGCGGTTCCATCAACTACTTGAATTTGGCCAAAGAGATTTTGGTAAAAAACGGGAAAATCACCGCTGAGGAAGGAGCCGCATCATGACCCAGACCACCAAGAAAAAAGGAATGGGCCGTGGCCTGAGCGCTCTATTGAGCGATGCCGAAGTAGACGCCACCAGCCGCGACGGGGTCAACATTGGTTCGGTTGCCCTCATCCCTCTAGCCAATTTGGAAGCCAACCCCTTCCAGCCTCGAACCGAGTTCGACCCAGAGCAATTGGAAGAATTGAGGCGGAGCATCAGCATTCACGGTGTCATTCAACCCATTACCGTTCGGAAAATGGGCTACGACAAGTACCAGTTGATTTCGGGTGAACGCCGAACTCGTGCTGCGATGATGGCAGGATTGACCCAAATCCCTGCCTACATACGCGTGGCCAACGACCAAGAAATGCTGGAAATCGCGTTGATTGAAAACATTCAGCGAAGCGATTTGAATGCCATCGATGTGGCCGTCAGCTACCAGCGTTTGATCGAAGAATGCAACATCAGCCAGGATGAATTGGGCGAGCGCGTGGGCAAAGACCGCACGACGGTCAACAACTACCTGCGCTTGCTGAAGCTCCCCGATGAAATTCAAATGGGCATCAAAGTGGGCAAAGTGAGCATGGGGCAAGCCCGCGCCATCATCAACATTGCCGACCAACAGCAACAATTGGAGTTGTACCAACACATCATTGCCAACAACCTGTCTGTGCGTGACGTAGAAGCCTTGGCCAAAAAGGTCAAAGCCGGCGGAATGGGCGACTACAACCCTGGTATGGGCACCGATTGGGATCCGGAAGTGGATCGCATCATGGAAGCCTTTCACCAGCGCCTGAAAGCCGCTGTTCACTTGAAGAACGGAGCCAAAGGCGGGGGAAAAATTGTTATCTCCTACAAGAGCCGCGAAGATTTGGTTCGCATCTTGTCTCGCATTCCTGAATAAGATGGCTCGATTGCGCTACTGGGCATTTCTCAGCCTTGGACTGATTCTTTCGACAGCCCATTCTCAAGTTCCTATGGGAGCAAGTGCAGAAGCAGAGCCCCAAAGCGATACCAGCCAGACCTTCTCGACTGTTCCAGTTAAGGCTCCTGCAAGGCCTGAAATCAAGGAGTCCAAGCCTCACAGCCCTAAAACAGCGAGCATACTTTCTATGGCTCTTCCTGGAATGGGCCAGATTTACAATCGCAAATACTGGAAAGCTCCATTGGTATGGGGTGGACTAGGCGCTGCAGCGTATTTCATGGTAGAAAACCGACGTCTCATGCGAGACATGAACAGCGAATTTGCCCAACTTTATGCAGCGGGTTCTGCCCCCAGTGCCAGTCAAATTCAAGAGCGTGATCGTTTGCGTAACAACCGTGATTTGGCCATTTTGGGAGGCACTGCATTTTATGCCTTGCAAATTATCGATGCTACCGTCGATGCGCATTTTTACAAATTTGACATCAATCAGGACTTGAGTCTCTCAGGGGGAGCCACTCAGGTTCGATTGTGCTACCGATTCTGATATGGACAGACTGGAACAAATACTCGAATTCTTAAACGAACAGCCCGACGATTCTTTCTTGCGCTATGCCCTAGCCCAAGAATATGTCAAAAGAGAAAATTGGGCCCTTGCCGAAGAGAACTATCAGAAATTATTGAATGCTGACCCTGATTATTTGGCCACTTATTACCACCTGGCCGTTTTATGGAGAAGTCAGGGAAAGATCGAAGAAGCCAAAGATTTGCTAGACAATGGCATGGATAGAGCCAAAGCCGCAAGAGAGCAGCACACACTAAGCGAGATGCAAAGCTTGCGCTTGGAAATGGAATACGAAGACGAATAAAAAAGGCCCCGAAATCGGGGCCTTTTTATTAAGTCAACAGGGTCGATTAGTCTCGGCTTTGCAACTTGGCCAGCAAGCGCAAAATTTCCAAGTACAACCAGACCAAGGTCATCAGCAAGGCAACACCGCTGAACCACTCCATGTATTTGGGAGCACCAGCATTTGATTGCTGTTCAATGAAAGAGAAGTCCAAAATCAGATTGAAAGCGGCAATACCGGCAATCAAAGCCGAAATACCGATGGACATGGGGCTATTTCCGTAGTAAAACGATTCCACGCCAAAGAAACCCATGATCATGGTGATCAAATAGAACACACCCACACCCATGGTCGCAAAAACAATGACCTTGGTGAACATGGGAGTGGCGCGCAACAATCCGCTGCGATAAGCGAACAACATGGCCGCGAAAACCAACAGGGTGATACCTATGGCGTTCATCACTATGCCCTCATAGGCGGCTTCAAAAATCATGGAAATGGCGCCCAAGAACAGACCTTCAGCCGCCGCATAGATCGGTGCCAAATAGGGGGACAAGGATTTTTTGAACATCATCACCAAACTGCTGATCAAACCAATGACCATACCGGAAATGGCATAGGTCATCAGACCGTTGTTCGCGGCATAATCGAGATTGCTACCACCACCCAATTTGAACCAAAGCCAAGCTGCGGGAAGCAACATGGTGGCGAACAATAAGATGGATTTGTTGATGGTGCCGTTTAACGTCATTACACCCTGATCGGTGTAGTCGGTGCGGGAAGCCGAAAAGGCTTTTTCGGAAAACAAGGGGTTAGACATAGTCAAATAGTTGTTGTTTCAATGATAATACAAATTTTCAGGATCCCTCATCGAAGCAGATGAAGAGTGCCTTTGGTTTGATACGTGCGGCCGCGAAAATCGCTGTAATCCACCACCCAAACATAGACGCCTTCGGGCATGGCTTGTTCGCGGTAGTAACCATCCCAGCCTACGAGCGGATCCTCTCCTTCCCAGAGCTTTTCGCCCCATCTAGAGTAGATGCGCATTTTATAGGTTTTCAAGCCTCCTGAAACCGGCACAAACTGATCGTTTCGGCCATTGGCATCGGGAGTAAAGGCATTGGGAATGAAGAGCAAGGGTTCGAAATTGAGCTCCAAGTCGTTGCTCCAGGATATACGAGAACCGCCCAGTTCATAGGCCTTGATTCGGTATTTGTGGCTGTAACCATCTTGGCCATTGTCGTACTGGGCTTGAGTAGGGATGGCAAACTGATCGTATAGCACGTAATTGGGACTGCCGTCCAAACTGCGATACAACTCATAGCGATCCACGCCTGTTGTCCAACCCAAATAGGGGGTAAAGGAAATGCTGGCGCTCAGGGCTCCAACCTTATCGCCGGTCAACAACACACTGGTTTGAACCTGACTAAACAGCGTGTCGCCACAGGCATTGATCGTGGCTGCGCGATAATCGTAAGCAAAGGCGTCTGGGTTGGCGCTGACATCTTGGTAGTCGGTCGTATTGGCCGGAAGTTCAGCAATGGTTTGAAAGGACCCAGACCCGGCAGGGCGGCGTTGAATGAACAAGCCTTTCTGGTTGTAGGGCGCGTTGAGAAGGGCCACACTCACCCAAATGCTGGCATCATTTCCAGGAGGCGGGTTGACACTCACCAGCTGGCATTCGATGCTGGGATTGTCGATATAGACATCGCGAACCACTGGGTCTCCGGGACAGCCGAATTGGCTGATTTCCTGAACTTCCAGTCGGCCGACTTGGCCCAACTGCCATTGCACGGTACCACTGGAATTGGTTCCTGGATTTTGCACCCAAGCACCACCGGTCAATTGCCAATTGAACTGGCTACCGGGCAAACCATTGATTCGGTAAGGTACGGGCCCCAAGTTGGGGTAACACACGAAGCTGTCTCCTAGAATTTCATTGGCCGTTGGCTTTGGATGGATGACTATGCTTTGATCTCCCCAAGGGCCTACACAGCCAAATTGACTGGTCTCTTGAGCTTCAATCAAATAGGAACCTGACTGAGAAAGAGACACGGCGATCTTGTTTCCGCCTTGGCCAGTGAAAGACAACCCGTTTGACACTTTCCATTCCCAGGTAGAACCCAAAAATCCAGAGGTGGAAAAATCGGCGGTTCCAAGCGGTATTTGGCAATGTTCGTCTAGCCCAGATATCAGGGGTTTGGCTGGCACAGGATGTACGATTACCGGCAGTTTAGTGACAGGACTCAAGCAAGGCAAATTGCTAACGGGATCCCAAGCTTGGGCTTGTACACCGACCCATCCGTTGACCGCTGAAGGCCAATTGCTAGAAACTTGAAGGGTATTGACAGGGCCGTTGAAAGAGCCACCGGATATGGTCCACGCATAGGACTCCCCACTCACAGCCTTGATGCTGTGTTGAATGTTGATCGCTCCGGCACAAAGGGAACTATCTCCTGTAGGCACTTGACCTTTAAGGGCGTGATTTTTCACCACATCGAGCTTGGCTGAATCCAGGCAACCGAAACGATCCAAGACCCAGACCTTGACCCAGGCATTCCCTACTCCACCCCAATCGACCCTCAGAAGGGTATCGCCCCTGACCTGTGAACCGGTAGCACCGCTAACTGCCCAGGTATAAGACCCTTTCCAAGACTTGGGACTCAGGGAATAATCGATGTTCTTGTTGTTCGGACATACCGAAGTGGGGCCACTGATGATGGGGGCGGCTGCATCACTGGTCACGAACCATAAAGTGTCAGCTTTGCTGGTGCAGCCCGTGGGACCATCTTTGGTGTAATACCGCAAAAAATGAACACCCTTACTTTTGGCCGTCAAAGTCAAGTAATCAATTTGAAGCGTTCCTATCACCAAATCACTACTGGTCCAAAAAGAACCGTCGGTATTGGGCGGCAGCGTGAATCGAATGGTATCAATGGCGTTTACACACAAAGTGTCGGAATCAAACTTCAAGCTCATTTGAGGAGGTGCCGGTTTCAATTGCACATCCAATTTGACCTGAGCTTCACAGCCGTATTGGCTGGTGATGGTCAAGATCAGTTTCCCAGTTGTGCCATTTCCCCACACGACATCCAAAATACTATCACCCGTATTGGCCACGTTAGTATTGCCTGATAAAGACCAAACATAACTATGGCCTTTTATGGGCTTGATGGTATAACGAGCAAAGGCGTTCTGACAGGTGGTCGCAGGTCCTTGAATGGTTTCTTCGGCCTTGAAGGGCTTGACTTTGATCAAGACGTTTTCATTGATAAACTTCGATGGACAGCCGTTGTCAAAGGCTTCAAAAGTCACACGGAAGGTATCGGTGGTGTTGATTCCGCAATCAGGTGTCCAGCAGAATGTGGACGTCACTTCGCGTTTGGCGCTGTTTTGAGCGGGGCTCATGGTTGCCTTGGTTCCCTTGTAACCGTTCGTACCGCTGATGATCTCGGCATAAGCCTGTAAGGTGACCGCTTGACCCGTATCGACATCGTCGTAAGCTGTGACTTTGGTACAGAAAGGTTCTCCTTCTTCAATTTCCCAATACCTAGAACCATTCTCGTATTTGAGTTTGGGCTTGGCATTGGGCTGGCAATTGATGACCAAGATTTGCAAATCCAGCCTCACGGTTGAGATCGCTATCCCGTTTCGCCACTCCGTGACTTCGACGGCAACCGCATAGCGACCAGTGGCTGGGGCCATGTAGGTTGTCAATCCGTTGTAGGCATCGACACTGGCATAACCTGCATTGCCGAAGGGCTTGGTGGCACTGAACCCAGGGTTGTAATCGACATCGGGAACCGAATTCATGGGATCGGCACAGGTCTTCAAATCAGGAGAACTCAGACTGGCTCCCTGCCAAGGTGTCACCAATTTGTAAGACAAAGAGTCACCATCGGGATCCAAGGCTCGGTTTCGAATGGTGATGGTATCCCCTACGCATATAAACGGAACGGGCACGTCCAAGAAATACGGAGATGAATTTTGTATGGTACCTGGAGGGACGATGCCGTAATAGGTTTGGCCTTGGTAAGCCGTTCCCCCATTGTCTTTGAGGTTGGTTTGGGTATTGCGGCAGCAGCGCTCCCACTTGAGAAAATACCCGCTATTACTGCGGGGCAAGGAAATGTTGGTTTGGTAGATTCCCTGTTCCAAACAAGTCTGGGTCACCTCGGGGCAATTGGTATTTCCAACGGGCTTCACCTTGCTCTTAGACAGCAACTTGACCGTTTTGGATTGGAACAATTTCTTGGAACCGTCGTAAATGCACAATCCGATTTCCGCATCAAAGGGAACCTCGTTATTTGTTCCGTCTTTGGTGCAATCGCGGTAGGCGTAAATGGTCACCCGATATTGGGTGGCCGAGCCGTTGTCGCTGAGCCACTGATAGGTTAAAAATCCTCCCACCAAATGGGATGCCTGGGCGGAGGCTATCGAACCCAAAAACAGCAAAAGGGAGAAAATAATACGCGCGCGCATGAGAGGCTTTGCTTTATTAGACAATAATTGTGCCCAAAAAGTTGCGTGGGTCTCGCATTTTCCTGCATTTGGCTATTTTCGTGCGCATGATCTACAAGGCCGATTGCCTTCATTTTTTGGGACACATTCCCTGTAAGCCACACAAGGAAAACGGATTTCACTGCGAAAACTGCCCTGCGTACACCCCTATCGAGAAGCGAATACTCATCATCAAACTAGGGGCCATGGGCGATGTGATTCGCACGACTCCGCTGATCACGCGCTACAAAGCCTTATACCCCCATGCGAAATTCACTTGGATAACCCTGTATCCCGACATTTTGCCCAAGGGTGAAATACACGAAGTCTATAAACTGGGCATCGAAGCCAGCCTCTATGTTCAGAATACGCACTGGGACATTGCCATCAACTTGGACAAGGAAAAGGAAGCAGCAGCCTTGTTGACAACGGTCAGCGCTGATGAGAAATACGGCTTCCTGTTGAAAGACGGGGCTACACAACCCGCCAATGAACGGGCTCAACACAAGTTTGATACGGGCTTGTTCGATGACGTTTCTCAGGCCAACAACAAAAACTATTGCACAGAAATTTTCGAAATCTGTGGCTTGAAATACGCTAGCGAGCCTTACTTATTGGACAATCATGCTAGCAAGGGATACACCTGGAACATGCCCAAAGGCAAAGGCTTGATTGGATTGAATACCGGTTGTGGCGATCGATGGACTACACGTTTGTGGAGCATTGAAAAATGGGCCCAACTGGCCTCTCAATTGCGCTCCGAAGGATTTGGTGTCGTACTTCTTGGCGGGGCTCAAGAGCACGAACGCAACCTTTCCATACAGGAACAAAGCGGTGCTGATTATCCCGGCCATTTCTCTTTGAGTCAATTCATTAACCAAATCGATCAATGCGATTTGGTGGTCACTCAGGTGACCATGGGTATGCATTTGACACTCGGACTGGGCAAGAAAATCGTTCTCATGAACAACATCTTCAATCCCCATGAGTTTGACTTGTTCGGCAAGGGTGAGATTGTACAGCCTATGAATCCCTGCAAATGCTTTTATCGCGGAACATGTGTAGATGGAATTTCTTGCATGGAAACCCTTGAACCTGAGACCCTTGCGGAAGCGGTGAACCGGGTTTGGGAATTGTAACTTCTACTATTGCGAAAAGTAGCCCTTTCGGCTATATTTGCACCCTCAATTGGCGAGGTAGCTCAGTTGGTTAGAGCGTAGGATTCATAACCCTAAGGTCGGCGGTTCAATTCCGCTCCTCGCTACGAAGAAAA
>JALRLA010000334.1 GCA_023254645.1 Bacteroidia bacterium | reverse complement strand
AAGGAGTGAATTTTCGCCAAACGAGAGGCATCTCGGTCAGCCACACAGCGAACCTCTGCTTGCTGAGCCGCATTGAAATTTCGAACCAAATTTGGGCCCCAATAGCCAAGACCTACAATTCCTATTCCTACCATGTCGCTACAAAGAAACAACTTCAAAAGGAGTTGCCAATTGCCAATTGTGTCAATTAAGTTTGCCTTTGTATGGCTTTGAGCAAGAAAAAAACCACGACTGAGTCCCCAAAGAGCCTGTCTATCGCCCTTTGGCAAGTGCAAAACACTGAGCAAACATGGCCCGCTCATGTTCGTGTTTACGACAGCTTTCAAGAGTGGAGCTCGGCCATCAAGGCCGCCGAATGTAACATCTATGGTATAGCCACAGGCAGCGCCCAATCGTCTGATTTGGCTCGCATGAGCTCAGCCATCGAACAGGAAGACATCGTGCGAACCGGCGCTCCGATCCCCGCCTTCGACTGGAAAGGATTGTTCAGCGGCCAAGACCGCGATGCCAGTCTTTGCCGCATAGCCCTGCTTCAGCCTGAAGCAGCCCTGGCCTTCGTTCAAGAGGGATTCCAACCCCAGAGCGAAGAAGATTTGTGCTTTGCGCTCAACCAACTCACCTTTCGCGTTCAGGTAGCCGAGACGGGTTCGACGCCAGCCGCCTCTCCCATTCTTGGAGGAATCAAAAATCGATGCCTTCAGCGAATGCGCCACCTTCGCGCCCTGGATGGGAACCTACACCGGGCCGGCTTTTGGGCCTTGGCCTTGATTCTCATGTCTCTGATGCTCAACATGAGCCGACAGGCCGCCATCTCAGGTGATGAATTCACCCAGTACGAATATTCCAAGTTGACGGCCAACTACATGCTGGACAAAGTGGGCATGGAAATGCCCGTTGATACGCTGGCATTGAAAGGCCAAAAGATGAATACCTTGGCTCGAGCCTTCCCTCAAGAAGGTCCGCGCACGGCCACCTTGGTCGACCCCGAGCGATTGATGCACTTGTACGGATCAAGTTTTGACACCTTCACCACCCTTTTGGGCCATGCGTTGGAGGTCGATGACATCATGGAGTTTCGCCATTGGTGGAATGCTCTTTTTGGCTTTTTCACCGTTTTATTTGGCGCCTTGTTGATTCGCCAAGCCACTGGTGGGTCTTGGAAATACGCCTGGATTGGCCTCTTGCTCTTGTTTTTCACCCCTCGTCTGCTGGGTGAAGCCTTGAACAACCCCAAAGACATTCCCTTTGCCTTGGGCTATGTAGCCTCCTTGTATTATGCCGTTCGATTCTTTCGGCAGTACCCCCGGGTGAAGCCCGGAACGGCCGTCGGGCTAGTTCTGTTCACTGCTTTGGGCATTTCCATTCGTATCGGCGGCTTGTTGTCGATTGCCATCATTGGCTTGTATGGAGTCATGACCTACATCAGACGCATTGAGCTTGGTTCCTTCCTTCGATTGAAATGGACCGGAGGCCTGCGCTGGATTTACAGCTTGGGCTTGTTTGCGCTTCTCTCCTATTTGATTGGCATTTATCCCTGGCCCTATGGTTGGGACGCGCCATTTAGCAATCCCTTCAAAGCGCTTGAAGCTTTCACCAATTACCAGGGCAGCATTCGCCAGCTATTTGCCGGTACCATTTACGATTCCAACATGCTTCCACGCACCTATTTGATGCAGTACGTGGCCATCACCTTGCCCGTGGTAAGTTTGCTTGGATTTGCCCTATTCTTGGTATTCTGGGCTCGAAAATGGAAGAATTCACCCGTGCAAGGTTTGATCCTTTTTGCGGCCATTTTCCCCATTGCTTACATCTTCTACAACCAGTCTCAGGTTTACGGCGGATTGCGCCAAATCCTGTTCACCATACCCCTGTTTGTAGCCGGGGCCGTCATCGGATTTTGGTCTCTAGAGCGAATGATCAAAGCCCGTTGGGCCGCTTTTGCCATTCCTGGCTTGGCCTTGGTGGGCTGCAGCCTTCCTGCCTCATTCATGGCCCAGAATCACCCCTTGAGCTACGTGTATTTCAATGAGACCGTTGGAGGCACTGCCGGCGCCTATGGCCAATACGAAATGGATTACTATTTGGCCAGTTTGCGCCCCTCATCGGAGTGGTTTTTGGAAAACGTAGCGCGGAAGAATCCTACGAAAAAATACACCGTGCTCACCTACGGCATGGACCAGGTCAAGTATTACATGCGCCACGACAGCAACGTTCACGTGGGTTATACGAGATTCGATGACCGTGCGGGTAAGGATTGGGATTACGCCATTTTCTACAACGCCTACTTCGACGAAGCCCGTTTGAACAACGAACTACCTGTTTGGGGAACAGCCTACAGCCCCATGGTTGACGGCAAACCCATGGGATGGGTGATCGAGCGCAAAAGCCGCGAAGATTTGAAAGGCATTCAGGCCGTCATGGGCGGTCGATACGCAGAAGGCATAGAACATTTCAAGACCTATCACCAATTGGATGCGCGCAACAGCGAAACCCACTTCTACCAGGGCATGGCCTATGCCAATTCTGGCAAAATGGATTCGGCCATTGCCTGCTTGGAAACCAGTTTAAAGCTATTTCCCGAATACACCAAAGCCCTGTTTGCCAAAGCTGAATTTCACGGTGGATTGCGTCAATTCGACAAAGCCATTGCCTGCATGAACACCTACTTGGACAGCCGTCCAGGCGATGCCGAAGGCTATTACATGCGCGGGGCATACGAAGCTTCATCGGGTAAATACGATGAGTCATTAGCCAGCCTTACAACCTCCATGAAACTAAACCCCTTGGATGCCCGTATCTACCAATTAGGCGCCCAGATCTACGGAGCCAAAGGCGACAGTTACAACAACAAGCAATGGGGAACCGCGGGTTCTCTCTCATCGGCCACAACAGCAGGTGAACAGCAAGCCTGTATCCAAGCCATTGCCATTGTGTACGAAACGGCCACAGGTGAGGTTTTGGATTTAAAGAAATACGGACTGGCGCAATAAGCTTAGCGCAAATCAAGACCGCAAACCCGGCCCTTTTCGTTCAGACCAACCAAGGCTGACTCGCATTGAGCGTCGTGTTCGAAGAATATGCGAATACTCTCGGACAAGGCTCGATCGTTCATAGTTTGTCGTTCGCTCATGGTGACCAGGGGTTGAATGTCGTAACCCATCACATAATTGGGTTGCAAATGAGCCACAGAGGGGTACAAATCGGCCGCATACAACAAGGATCCTTCTGGACTGTGAATCAACGGGCACAACATACCCAAAGTATGGCCATTGAAGACTAGAGCTTCCATTCCCGGCAAAAACTCCTGCCCTTGCGAAACCATGTTCAATCGATCTTTTAGGCAAGCGTAGTTTTC
This sequence comes from Bacteroidia bacterium, assembly GCA_023254645.1. Taxonomy (GTDB): domain Bacteria; phylum Bacteroidota; class Bacteroidia; order NS11-12g; family UBA955; genus JALRLA01. Next base: position 1,644 of record JALRLA010000334.1, on the reverse strand, counting down.
GGGCAAAAACGAAGCTTTTTCTCTGGGATTGCTATTGTGAGCATGATTCCATTGTTGCTCGGTCAGGTGCACAGTAGCATTGACAAAGGCGGGCTTTTCGGCGCCTGCTTCGTCTCGAACAACGGCTCCGCCCACATGATCAAAATGCAGGTGCGTCAAGACCAAATCGGTGATGTCTTCGGGTCTGTATCCGGCGGCATTCAGGCTACCCGAAAGAGAATCGGTCCCGTTCAATTTGTAATGCCCGAAAAACTTCTCGCTCTGCTTGCTACCAATGCCCGCATCGACCAAAATGACCTTATCGCCTGTTTCGATGAGCAAGCAACGCATGGCCCAATTGCAGAGGTTGTCCTCGTCGGCTGGGTTCAACTTGTTCCAAATGCTCTTGGGTACGGTTCCAAACATGGCCCCGCCATCCAACTTGAAATATCCGGTTGAAATCGGAATAATTTTCATTAGAAATCGCCGTATACGTCAGTCAAGGCTTCATAGCCCGTTTCGGTAATCAAAATGGTATGCTCAAATTGAGCCGACAGCTTACCGTCAATGGTGCGGGCCGTCCATCCGTCTTTGCGATCGACTTTGGTACGCGCCTTACCCGCATTGATCATGGGTTCAATGGTGAAGGTCATGCCCGGCTTCAAGATGGCTCCTGAACCGTACTCGGCAATGTGAGCCACTTCGGGATCTTCGTGAAACTTCAATCCTACCCCGTGACCACAAAATTCATACACCACGGTATAACCGTGTTTGTGAGCATGATCAGCGATAGCCGCACCAATGTTTCCTACTCGCCCGTTGGGTTTGCATTCCTGCATGCCCAAATGCAAGCATTCTTTGGTGACATCAACCAACTTTTGGGCGTACGGACTGATTTCACCTACCGAATACATCTTGCAGGTATCGCCGTAAAATCCTTCCAGAATCGTGGTCACATCGACATTCACAATGTCTCCATACTGCAACTCGTATTGATTGGGTACCCCGTGGCAAACCACTTCATTGGGCGAAATGCAACTAGCGTGTTTGTAGCCCTTGTAACCCTTGGTGGCCGGAATCGCACCATGGTCGCGAACAAATTCCTCAACTTTTCGGTCCAAATCAATGGTTTTCGCCCCTGGCACCACAAAGGGCTCTAGGTATTTCAAGGTCTCGGCGGCCAAACGGCTGCTGCGGCGAATTCCTTCAATTTGTTCGGGTGTTTTGATGATGATTCCCACCTTGCAAAGGTAAGGGAATTCGCTCAGGCTGCCCCGTCTAGTTCCCGCTTTAAGGCTAGGGCGGTACGGCCGAGATCCAGCAATTTGGGACCATACCAGCTAAAGGGCTCACCATCTACCAGACAAATCCAAGCGGCCGGGCACAATTCCTGCAGCTCGGCAATGTGGGATTCCTTGAACGGATAGGGCTCAGACGAGAGCATGATGATATCTGGCTTCATGTCGGCTATAACGCTGGCCTCTAACTGCGGATACCGATCAGCCTCTACCGCATTTCTCAAGTTCAATTGACCCAATACGTCGTGGATGTAGGTGCGGTGACCTGCTGCCATGTAGGGATCTTTCCAAATCAAATACAGGCAACTCGCCCCTTCGAAATCAGGCCACAACTGCCTGGAATGTTGCAGTTTTTGCAAGAAGTCGT
>JALRLA010000311.1 GCA_023254645.1 Bacteroidia bacterium | reverse complement strand
CACTCGCAATGAACGGCAACCAGAGTTGGACTATTGGAAAATATGGCCTCCAATGCGGCGGGTTTGTCGACCAGCATATTGCCCGTTGAGCTGCCCATGAAGATTTTCACCCCACAGACATCTTCAGTCGATACTCGCTTTACTTCTTCAATGTTCTCATTGGTTGCACCGAGGTAAAAGGAATAGTTCACCGCTGAATCAGCGGCACCACGCGCATACTTCTCTTCCAAGGCCTCCAAACTGACGGTTTGAGGAATCACATTGGGCATTTCCATATAAGACGTTACTCCGCCCATCAGGGCTGCCCTACTTTCGGTGGCAATTTGGGCCTTGTGCGTGAGCCCTGGTTCACGAAAATGCACCTGATCATCAATGACGCCAGGTAGCAAATAATCACCATTCAAATCCACATGAAGGCAAGAACCATTCTCAGAGATTTGGTTTCCAATTTTCGCAATTCGGCCATTTTCAATGAGGATATCCGTTTCGATTTTCTTGCCCTCATTGACAAGTAAAGCGTTGTGTATGATGGTTTTGCTCATGCTATCTCAGTAGGGTAAAATTACCCATCAAGGTGCGGCGTTCGTTGTCGCAACCTATCCAAGTCGCCAGGTAAATGTACACTCCTGCAGGAGCCTCTTCCCCATTGATTCGACCGTCCCAGTTGTAATCGGGACTTTCGAGCTCAGCCAATTTCTCCCCCCATCGGTTGTACAATTTAACGTTGTAAAGACTACCCTTGACTTTGTATTGGTTCATTGGGTAGAAATCGTTCAAACCATTTCCGTCAGGCGTAAAGGCACTGGGCATGTAGATCACCGACGGATACAAGTCTTTCTTCTTATTTATCCAAACGCTATCGCTGTTCCAACAACCTTCCATGTCCTTGACCCAAACGATGTAAAGTCCAGAATCGTAGGCTGTAATGCTGCGTGTTTGTTCTCCCGTATTCCAGCGGTAGACCTGCATATTGGGACCTGCGTCCAAGACTGGATTTTCCGACAAGCACAAAACGGTATCGGAACCCAAATCCAAACCCGGAAGCGGGAAAAGACTCACCAGCAAGGAATCAGCTTCGTAGCATCCCTTTGAGTTTCGCCATTCGGCTAGCACTTTTCCTGCCTGAGTGAGTCGGAAACTTGAGCCTGTAATTTCTCGGTTCCATACTACATTGCTCAGCCCGGGTTTATCAATGGTCAACAAAGTGTCTATACCGGCACAAAAACGCAAATCAGGGCCTAGTTGGTGCTCAATAGGATGATAACCCAATACAAAGGTGTCACGATCCAAGCACAGGCCTATGGTCACTTTCACGGAATATTGGCCCGGGGTATTGAGGGTTTCGAACTGACCCGTTTTGCCTGTACTCCATTCGGTGACGGCTGTTGGTGCCGGATTTTTGGAATCCAAGGTCACAGAACTCTCTCTGCAGAACAGGGTATCAGGAATCGACACCTCAACAGGGGGAAACAAATAAACGTAGGCCGTATCTCGGCTGATGCAGAGGTTTTCAGTCGTCCCTTCCAGAACATAAAAATTGGGCGAATTCACCCGAATGGAGGCTTTTGTGGAACCGGTGCTCCACAACAATTTACCGGTGCTTGTCGCATTGGAGCCTGCGGGCCAGGCCGCTCTCAGATCTTGAATGATGGGATCGTAGGTACAAAAGACGGTATCTCCTTTGATTTGGATGCGATCCGTATCGGAGCCAATGTTGATGGTATCCTGCCAATAACAAGTTTTGATGTATTGACGAATCCAATATTGCCCAGGCTGGGTAATGACAAGAGAATCATCATAAGAACCCGTGCTCCAGCGGTAAGCATCTCCTTTGGTAGCAGAGCGAACGACAATGGAACTTCCCTTGCACAAGATGGTGTCATTGGGGAGTTTGGGTAAAATCGGATCGACCACATTGACCAAGGCTTCGAAACTGTCGACACAGGTGTTTTTGTAGGCAAACAATTTGACTTTGTAAGCACCCGCTTTGGGGAAGGTATACTGGGGTGAACCGCTATTGGAAGTGTCGTTGGTCAAGGAATCGATACCAAAGTCCCAACTGTAGCGTTGACCTCCTGCGCTCTGGTTTTGGAATTGATAGGTTAATCCGCAGACAATTTTGGGTACGAAATAACCGGCGACCACATCGATGACACAGGCCTGTACGTTGAACTGATAATCGCGCAAGGTTTCGGATATCAGCACCCCGTTGCGGTATTCTTTTACCTTGATGCCCACCACGTACTGACCGGCTCTGGTAGGAGTCACGGTGAGAAGGCCTGTAAACGTATCAATCTCCATCTTGGGATTGCCATTGATGGGATCGGAATAATTGTAAGTGGGCCAAAGAAAGGTCACCTGAGAGAAGGGAGGCTGCTGCATTTGGAATGCATTCGTTGGCATCGGATCGGCCGAAGTAGCCCCTCTATAAGGCTGATACAATTCGTAGGTCAGACTATCGCCATCGGCATCAGTAGCCGAATGGTCAAATTTCAATGGCGTATTGGTGCACAAAAAATTGGGGGGCAATTCTTTGAAAACAGCCGCGGTATTTCCGTCTTTGTTTTTAAAGGGGGTAGCGTCGGGAATGTGGGTCCAAAAATTGGCTCCCGTACTGCCCGGTTGACTGAGATTCGAAATGGATCCGTTTCGGCAACAACGCTGATAAGAAATGTAGTAGCCTCCAGAATTGGGAGGCAAGGTTACCGTCATTTCGTACCAATAGTGGTCTACGCAAGCATTGGGAGCCACTTTGATGCAGTTGTAATTGGTCTTTTGAATGCGCTTGGGGCCACTTCGAGTAACGCTCTTGGGGTACCCGCTGAGCATTCGGTTATTGCTACCGTTGAAAATGCTGATGTACGCCGTGTAATCCTGAGAAATGGCTTGATCGCTGCCATTTAGGCAATCCATGTAGATGTCCAAACGAAGCTTGTACTGGTTGTTCCCCAGGTACGTGTAGGTCATTTCTCCCCCAGCTATGTGAGTCGCCGAGGCTTGCACGGCAAACAAACAGGCGATAAGAAAGGCCAAACGTTTGAACATCATACGAATTTAACCCCTAAAGGGGCTAAAAAGTTGTTTAAGCGTGTCAGAATTTCTTCAGCACTTCAACCACTCTTGAGAGTTCTTCGTCTGTCATCTCGGGAAACATGGGAAGAGAAACGCAGTTGGAAGCCAAGTATTCCGAGTGCGGAAAGTCCCCCACTTTGTGACCCAAATGTGCATATGCCTGTTGAAGGTGGCATGGAATGGGGTAATGAAAGGCATATCCTACCCCTTCGGCATCCAGATGTGCCAAGAAGGCTTTTTTATCACTGGGAATGACGACGGCCAAGTGATACACCGACTCGGCTCCGGGTTCGGGACGCTGGAACTGAAGTTTCGGATTACCTGCTTCATGGTAGGCTTGGGCAATTTCTCGTCTGCGATTGTTCCAATTAATCAAATGGGGAAGTTTCACTGACAATACGGCCGCTTGGAGACCCTCCATTCGCATGTTAAAGCCCAACACTTCGTGGTGATAGCGCTCTTTGCTTCCGTGGTTTTTCAACATTTGGATCGTTTCTCCATGTTCCTTGAATTGGCCAAAAACCGCTCCCCCTTCGCCATAAGCACCCAGATTTTTTCCGGGATAAAAACTCGTGGTTGACATGGTGCCAAATTGGCCTACCCGTTTCCCCTCGTACGTCGCGCCCATGGCCTGAGCGTTGTCTTCCAAAAGGTGCAAATTGTGTTTATCGCAAATTTGCTTTAAAGCTTTGACATTGAAAGGCTGTCCGTACAAATGAACACCCATTATGGCTTTGGTTTGAGGGGTGATTTTTGACTCGGCTTCAGCAGGATCGATGTTCCAAGTATGAGGGTCACAATCGGCAAAGACTGGAGTAGCCCCTACATAACTCACGCCCCAAGCCGTTGCAATGAAGGTGTTAGCGGGTATGATTACTTCGTCACCAGGACCAATGCCCAATGCCAAAAGCGCTAGCTGTATAGCATTCGTACCATTGTTGACACCAACGGCAAATTGAGTTTCATTGAAATCGGCTAATTCTTGTTCCAGTTTTTGAACAAACGGGCCTCCAGAAAAAGCGGTATTCTCCATGACTTCTTGTATGGATTGCCAAACATCATCTTTCAACGTGTTGTATTGGCGCTTCAGGTCGAAAAAAGGAACCTTCATGTTAATTCGCTAGGTATACGCGCAGAGATTCAGGATTGGAATTGTCAAAATACACATGATCCTGCAAGGTGGTAGCAACACTCCTTCCTACCCAATTGGCCGCGATGGGATAATCCCGGTATTCACGTTCCGCCAAAAAGGCCGTTTGAATGCTTTTGGCACCAGCCTGGAAATAAGCAGCAACCACACGGGCCACACTGCGACCCGAATTGATCACATCGTCCATGATGATGACAGGAAGTCCAGCCACCTCTTGTTTTTGGCTGTCTGCTAAGTGAATATCAGATTCAGCATCTACCCCGTGAATTTTCAAATTCAGGGAAGGAAGTACAGACGACAACTCTTTGGCCACCAAAGAGGTTAGAAATTGTCCTCGTTCGTTCATGCCCACCAATACCAAGGTGCTAGAATCCACATGGCTTTCGGCTATTTGGAAGGCAATTCTGCGCAGAATAGCACAAACCTGTTGGTGGTTCAAAATATTGGTTTGGCTATCCATGATTCGAAAATAACACCCTTGGTTTAGATTTCTTGTTCACCGCTTTGAATTTTACGCAACCTTCTGCGGTACGATTCACCCTGAATCCACTGAGCCAAAATGGCGTTTTCTTGTTTTTGATAGGGAAAAGCACTGAAGACGTTGATCTGCTCCTTCCATGTTTTCAACTGACCCTCACGTTCGGCAAATAAGCGCTCTATTTCCGTCTCGGTAGTTCCCATTTCCAACTCCTCTCCCAATTCCATCCAGGCCATTAAATCAGAGGGTGACAGAGGAAAATTGCGCTCATCCAGTCCCTGCAATTCCAACAAATGCCGCGCTCTAGATAGCTCATCTTTCAACAGTTCGAAGGCTCGATTGGAACGCTCGCTGAGTTCAGAACCCAATGCATTGTGATCGGGGTGGTTCTCTCGTTGTGTTTGAATGAATGACGATCGCAGTGCCTTGCTATCGATGCGAAATTGAATGGCTAAGCCCAAACACTCAAACGCGTTCATTAGAAGCCCAATGCTCTAGAAATGTCGACCCAAAAGATGAAAACCATCAAGCTTAGCAACATAACCATGCCGATTACTTGACCTACGTACAATACTTTTTCGCTCACCGGTCTGCGGGCAATAATTTCGTACAAGAGAAATACCACGTGACCACCATCTAGAGCGGGAATGGGAAGAATGTTCATCAAGGCCAAAACCAAGCTGAGCATGGCCGTCAAGGTCCAAAAATTCACCCAATCGAAACTCGATCCATACATCTGGGCGATTCCCACGGGGCCCGCGATGGTTTTCTTCGGGTCTGTTTTTCCGGTAAATACTTTGCCCAGTGCTTTGGCATTGGCACCCAATAAGCCAAAACTTTTGGCTGTGCCTTCTTGAATGCTGGTGACCAGGTCCAAATCAACAACTTTTTCCCATTGACTCAAATCACCGAACTCAGGCATGAAACCAAGGGTTCCATCTTCAGAAATGGTCATGTAAGAGAGTCGATGCAGGCTATCTGGCTCACCCGCTTTGCCCAATTCGAATTTTGCGGTGGTTCCCGCTTTGTCGATCAAAGCCTCTTTGAAACTAAAGAAGTCAACCACCTTTTGACCGTCAATAGAATATACGATATCACCTGGTTCCATTCCCCCTTTTGAAGCAGCCGTGCCGTTCACACGTTTTACTGAGAAAGGCAATCTAGCACTGAGCAGTGGCAAATCAGCATAGGGGCCTTGGGCCATTTCGCCCAATTGTTCTTCGGCGTTCGCAGGAAGCTCCAGGTCAAAGGTCTTGCCTTCTCTCTCCACTCTGATCACTCTCTCTGAACCCATCAAGAAGGAAGCATCCAACACGTCGTTCATTCGCTCCAAAGACTGGCCGTTGATGGCCAGCAGTTTGTCACCCGTTTGCAAATCCCAGGTTCGGGCCACCGGATTGGCATAAATACCACCCTGTTCGTTGATCACCGACATGGGCAAATAACGATCGCCTTGTTTGTAGGTCAGCCCCACCATGATGATAATACCCAAGATCAGGTTGACCACCACTCCGCCAATCATGACAATCAAACGTTGCCAGGCTGGTTTGCTGCGAAATTCCCAATCTTGAGGCTCGGAGCTCAGTTGATCTTTGTCCAAGCTTTCATCGATCATACCCGCGATTTTTACGTATCCGCCGAGGGGCAACCAACCGATGCCGTATTCTGTATCGCCTTTTTTGAATGAAAATAATTTGAATCCCCATGCATCAAAAAACAAATAAAATTTTTCGACTTTGATTCCAAAGGCTCTAGCCGCCAAATAATGACCAAGTTCATGCAGAGTGACCAGCAGGCCCAAAGCCATGATGAACTGAAAAATGGTTACAAGGGTATCCAACATTGGAGCAAAGATAACGCAAGTGTCCTATGCCGAAGGGTGGGAATCGACAAGTTTCCACATGCGTCGATGGGGCAATCCCACTTCTGTGAATTCTCCCCCTTCTACCTCATAGCCCAAAGCCAAATAAAAAGGCAGAGCTGACTCTCGTGCATTCAATACAATTCTTTGAGCCTCAAGTTCTACCGTCAAGGATTCACAAAATTCCACCATTTGACTCCCCAGACCGTTTCGCTGAAGCGATTGACAAACGGCCACTTGTCTCATTTTCAAAGCAGAACCTTGTTCCACCTTACTCAATATACAACAAGCGACAACCAGACCCTTTTGAATACCAACGACGTGGAAATCAGACGATTCCTTTTGAAGTTCGGCAGGATCAAACAACATATTCAAGGGCTTGCGCAAAACCTCATCCCGTAGGGTCAAGGACTGCCAATACCCTATTGACTGGTGCGGAACTACTTGCCATTCCAGCCTCATGTTGATTATTGTTTGTCTTGCGCCTCAGAAACAGCCAAAGCCAACATGTTGACAATTTCGCGAACCGAACTGCTGTGGTGCAGAATGTGAACCGATTTCTTGAAACCTAGAAGCACGGGGCCAATGGCGCTCACCCCACCCATTCCTCGCATGAGTTGATAGGCGGCATTTCCTGAGCTCAAATTATTAAAAATGTAAGTATTAGCCGATTCCTTGCCGAGGCGATTGAAAGGGTAATTCTTGTGCCTCAATTCCCCATTCATAGCGTATACAGGCTGCATTTCCCCATCAATTTTCATGTTGGGGTACTCGCTTTGAATGCGCTTCAAAACACGTTGAAGTTGAGTGGGAGCCTCACCCTTGCTTGAGCCAAAATTCGAATAGGAAATCAAGGCTATTTTGGGTTCAATTTGAAACTCTTTCACCCGGTCGTGAACGTTCATGATCATGCAGTGCAGTTGATCATCGTTATAGTTCACATTGACCGTAGTATCGGCAAAGAACAAAGGTCCCGATTTGCTCATCATGATATGCATTCCAGAAACTCGGTTCGAAGATTCGTCCATGCCAATGCACTCCAATGCCGGTTTTAAAGCGATCGGGTAATTGCGCGTCAGGCCTGAAATAAAGGCGTCAGCCTCTCCCATTTCCACCATCATAGAACCGAAGTAATTTCGGTTTCTCATGGCGTATTCGGCTTCAAATTCGGTCATGCCTCGTCGGCCTCTCTTTTCGAACAAGCGGGTACCGAATTCACGACGTTTGGCCTCGTCGGTGCGAGGATCTACGATCACAGCTCCTGGAATCTCGATGTTGTTTTCTTCCATCAAGCCTCGAATCTTTTCTTCGACACCCATCAAAATGGGTTGGCAGATACCTTCTGAAACTCCAATTTGAGCCGCTCTTAGAATTTGCACGTTGTCAGCTTCGGCGAAAACCACCCGTTTGGGCGATTTCTTGGCCTTGGTCATCAATCGATCAGCGAAATCATTGTCCATGCCCAATCGACGACGCAATTCTGACTTATACGCTTCCCAATCCTTGATCGGCTTTCTAGCTACACCGCTGTCCATCGCCGCTTTGGCTACGGCAGGAGCTACAGTCGTAAGCAAGCGTGGGTCCATGGGTTTGGGAATCAAATATTCACGTCCAAAACTCAAACTATTGTCGTTGTAAGCCATCATCACAGACTCCGGAACGGGTTCCACGGCCAAATCAGCAATGGCTCTCACAGCGGCCAGCTTCATCTCTTCGTTGATAGCGGTTGAACGAACGTCCAAAGCACCTCTAAATATGAAGGGGAAGCCCAATACGTTGTTTACCTGGTTAGGGTAATCGCTTCTCCCAGTGGCCATGATGATATCAGGTCGCGTAGCTACAGCCACATCGTAATTGATTTCGGGGTCAGGATTGGCCATGGCAAATACAATGGGATTATCGGCCATGCTCAAAATCATCTCAGGGCTCAAAATGTTTCCCTTACTCAGCCCCACAAATACATCGGCACCCACCAATGAATCATTCAAATCATGCAAATCACGATCAGTGGCAAACTGAGACTTGTATTTGTCTAAATTTCCTCGATCGGCACGTATGACCCCTTTTGAATCGAGCATGACGATGTTCTCGTTGCGAACACCAAGACCAATGAATAGCTTGGAACAGGCTATAGCACTGGCTCCTGCTCCATTGACCACCAATTTCACTTGATCGATTTTTTTGTCTACCAGACGAAGAGCATTCAAGAGAGCGGCACCTGAAATGATGGCCGTCCCGTGTTGGTCATCGTGCATGATGGGAATGTTCAATTCCGCCTTCAATCGCTCTTCGATCTCAAAACTCTCAGGAGCTTTGATGTCTTCCAAGTTGACTCCACCAAAAGTGGGCTCCATCGCCTTCACCGTTCTTACGAATTCATCGACATCCTTGCATTCCAATTCGATGTCAAACACATCGATATCAGAAAAAATCTTGAACAATACGCCCTTGCCTTCCATTACAGGCTTGGAAGCTTCAGGCCCAATATCACCCAATCCCAAAACGGCTGTTCCGTTGCTGATAACGGCTACCAGGTTTCCTTTTGCTGTGTATTTATAAACATCTTCTGTGTTAGCAGCAATCTCCAAACAAGGTTCTGCTACGCCAGGAGAATAGGCCAAAGCCAAATCCAACTGCGTTTGGGTAGGCTTGGTTGAAACCACTTCAATCTTTCCAGGACGGCCGTCTGCATGGTAACTCAGGGCGTCGTTAAATTTTTTATTTGGCATAAAAACGTGGACAAAGATAACCAATGATGAAATGGAGAGGCACAATTGGCTCCGTCTGGTCATTTACCTTTTTGCACAATCGAGCATTAAGGACTCGTATGAATACACATGCCTTATTCGGAAGTATGGTTTCCCTGGTATTTTTAAGCCAGAGCAACCCCACCATGGTTCAAAAATCCGAACGATGGATTTATGCCAAAGACAGCGCCCATCCTCACTGCCTGGATTCTTGCCTCATTGGCTCATTTGGAGAATTTTCCTTTGATCGCCTCCAGCCCGGCTCTTATGACCTTTACCGCAAAGAAGATTTGTCGTCGGGGCATGCATTTATTCGGCAATTGAACATGGAGAATCCGCAGCAACTGCAGCGCCATGCCTTATTATCATCTAGACCACAAACGTTTGACTATCGCGAGTTAAGCGGCCGAAAAGACTATGATGATGTTATTGACTACACCGAAAGCGACACTCGAAAAATCAGCCGAGCCATGCCCAGCAGTGAGCGAATCAGCATGAGCATGGATGCACCGAGCATGGGCCATACAACCATCGCTTCGACCCCTAGTGGTTCTGCTCGAGTGTTAACGGCCGGTCGATGGAGTGATTTGGACCACTGGGAAGAATTCGAAACCTTGCACAAGGATGCTACCATTCTGGCCCATCAAACCCGCTGGGGATGGGATTTGATCCACAAGCGCATTTCCATTGAACTTTTGGGGAAAAGCGAATCATACCGAGACATTCCCGTTCAACTGCGCGATTCAAAAGATTCTGTTCTATTCCAAGCGAGAACCAATCACCTCTCTACGGCTGAACTTTGGGCCCCACAAGGAACGGGGAACAAATTAAAAGCCTATGCCCAGATCGGTGCTGCGTGGATAGAACTTGGATCAGTGAGCCTGGGTAAAAACAGCTTTCGCCTTAGTCAAACCGCACCTGAACATTGGCCTGTTGACATTGCCTTCATCGTAGATGCAACAGGTTCTATGGGAGACGAAATCAATTATTTAAAAGCCGAATTGGCCGATATCATTCAGCAATCCAAAACCCTAGCACCCTGTTCTCAGGTGCGCATTGGGCAAGTCTTTTACAAAGACCGTGGAGATGAGTACCTCACGCGAATTCAACCCTTTACCGACCGAATAGACGATGCCCTGCGCTTTACCCTTGAACAAGGAGCTGGCGGTGGAGGCGACTTCCCCGAAGCCGTGGCCGATGCATTAGAAGTTGCCATCGGTGAATTGGAATGGAGCCCGAATGCTTTGGCTCGGTTGGCTTTCTTAGTGCTAGATGCCCCCGCCCATGATGGAAATGATGCCGAACGAGTTCGCAAAGCCACTGCATTGGCAGCTCAAAAAGGCATTCGATTGATTCCCGTCGTGGCCAGCGGTATCGATCAAAGCACGGAGTTCCTCATGAAGTACATCGCGGCCATGACGGCTGGAGAATACGTGTATATCACCGATGATTCGGGCGTAGGCAACGGGCACCTCAAGCCTACCGGAGTGGAAAACAACAGCGATTTGTTGAACAATCAACTCTTGGCCATTATTCGTGAGTACACCCAAACCAAGGCCTGTCAATCGAGGATTGAAAACCCTGTTGAGCCCCGAATCGAGTGGTTTGGCAATCAACAGTGCAACATTCAAGCTTACCCAAACCCATGTGCAGATTACTTAACGGTCAAGAGCGTTGATTCACTGTTGGATGTCGCCTTGATGAACATGTCAGGGGCTGAAGTCTTAAAAGCCGAACCTAAACAAGGAGAATGCCAATTGAACGTAA
>JALRLA010000293.1 GCA_023254645.1 Bacteroidia bacterium | reverse complement strand
CAGAAAACCCTGGGTTCAGTGGAACGCGTATTGGATTTGATCGATAGCCCTACAGAGTTCACGGCAGATAGCTCCGCAAAACCGGCCCCCGATTTTGGACAAGTATTGCGCCTTGAAAATCTCCAATTCGCCTATCCCAGCCGCCCCGACAATCCTGTCTTTCACGGGGAGTTGAATTTGGATATTCGCCCGGGTGAAACCTTGGCTTTGGTCGGGCCTTCTGGCGGAGGAAAAAGCACCATTGCCCAACTTTTGTATCGTTTTTATTCACCTCAACTTGGCAACATACGATTGGGAGAAACGAGCATTCAAGACTTGGATCTAAAGGCCTATCGCTCCCACATGGCCCTGGTTCCTCAAGATGTTGTCTTGTTTGGCGGTAGCATTCGCGATAACATTCGCTATGGCAAGCCTGAGGCCAGCGATGAAGAGATCGAGGAGGCCGCTAAAAAGGCCTATGCCCATGACTTCATTGGTTCCTTCGCTGGTGGATATGAAACACGAGTGGGCGACCGAGGAGTTCTGCTATCAGGTGGGCAAAAACAACGTGTCGCCCTGGCCCGTGCCATCATTCGCAACCCCAACTTTCTGATATTGGACGAGGCCACCAGCGCTTTGGATGCCGAGAGCGAAGAATGGGTACAAAAAGCCTTGATTGAACTCATGAAAGGCCGAACAGCCTTGGTCATCGCCCATCGCCTAAGCACCATTCGACACGCTGACCGAATAGCCGTGATTCGCCATGGCAAGTTGTTGGAGCTGGGCACCCATGCTGAGCTAATGTCCATTCCAGATGGGCTTTATAAAAACATGGTCGAGAAACAAATCGAACCTGCTGATTGGATAGCATGAAACAGCGCTTGATCCTTGGCATAGCTAGCTGCTTTTTGACGCTCCTGGGTTACGCCCAAGACCAAGCGGCTATAGCCCAGGCCTTGTTTGATCGCGGCGAGTTCAGCCAAGCCTTATTCCTCTATGAAGACTTGATCAAAGAAGATCAAGCTTCGGCTTATTTGCACGAGCAATACCTGCAATGTTTGGTCAAAACGAACGATGTCAATGAGGCCATCAAGTACCTGCGAAAAAGAGCCAAAAAGGGCTTTCCCACCGAATCTATGGTAGCCGAATGCTGGTTGTGGAGTTTGCAAGCCGATGGGGAAGAAAAAGAAAACCAATTGGCTCAGCATTTGATCGAAAAAAGCAAGGAAGAATACCCTCGCTTGATGCATCTTGGCTCCCTCTTTGAGCAACGCAACCTGGATGATTGGGCATTGGAGTGTTACCAATGGGCCGAATCGAACTTTGGCTCAAACCCTTATTTGAACCAGCGCATGGCCATGCTCATGTTGCAAGGAGGCCGGCGCAGCGAAGCGTTGAATCGATACGTCCAATTGCTGGCCAATCAGAACCTGACTTTTTCTCAATTGAAACCCGTCTTTGAGTCGCACATGAGCGATAGCGTCGACATGGTCATGCTCCAGAATTCCTTGTTGGAATTCATCCAAGAGCAGCCCGACAACCCTCAATTAGGAGAAGCCTTGAATTGGACCTTCATCAAAACCCAGGATTGGAGCCGGGCTTTTTTGTTCGCCCGATCAGTCGATATGAGACTCAAAGAGCACGGGGCTAGGGTCTTTCAATTGGGCCTGCTATGCGAAAGCAACAAAGCCTTTGAGGAAGCGCTGAAATGCTTTGATTATGCTTACAATCAGGCTGAATCTCCCGATTCTCGAAAGTTGGCCTTGGCCCACCGCAATGCCCTCCAACACCAGTGGTACCGCCAATCAGGGGCCGATTCTGCTCAATGGGAAGCCCTAAACATCAACATGATGAAATTGGAGCACGAATACGGGCCTGATGAAATCACTTTCGTGTCTTCCATTTGTTGGGCTGACTTGCTCATTGCGCAAAAAAACCAAGCCGATCGGGCGATAGGCTTGATGGAGCGCTACTACGAAATCAGCCCCGAAAGCAGCCCTGTAGCCATTCGAGCCCAGGCCAAGATCAAAGCAGCCGAAGCTTGGTTAGTGGCTGGTGAAATATGGACCTCCGAACTCTTGCTCGCCCAGGTAGAAAAAGAACTCAAGGACGAACCCACCGGCCAATGGGCCAAATTCAAGCGAGCCGAATTGAGTTTCTTTCGAGGGGATTACGAATGGGCCGATATGCAACTGGACGTACTCAAAGATGCGAGCACACAGCTCATCGCCAATGATGCCATGGAACTTGCCTTGCTGATCAAAGAGAACCTGGGCATTGACTCCAATTACGAAGCCATGGCCCAATTCAGCCGCGCCATGTTGTGGGAGCGCCAACGCCAATTTGATTCAGCCTACAAAGCCTTTGATGACTTGCCCAAGGCATTTCCCGGCCATTCCTTGAGCGATGATGTTCTTTTTCACAAAGCCATGATTCACCATGAATGCGGTCGAGACTCACTGGCGGTAGAAACCTTGGAAACCTTGGTTTTGGCTTTTGGTCATGAGGTATTAGCCGACAAAGCCCTATTGCAATTGGCCCAATGGTACGAATTTCAACAAGGCAACAAAGAAAAAGCGGCCGAATGCTACCGAAAGCTCATTCTTGAACATTCAGCCAGTTTGCATATCATTGAAGCCAGACATGCCTATCGCCGCCTCACCGGTCAATAAACTCCTTGTTCTGCTCGTGCTCTGCAGCACACAGGAATTGTTGGGACAGCTCAACAACAGCATTTTTCAACAGGAGATGCCGCGCAAACAGTGGGAAAACCAGGCCCTGTTTTTTCACAAGAACAGCGAATATTTTGACGCTGTTGCC
>JALRLA010000249.1 GCA_023254645.1 Bacteroidia bacterium | reverse complement strand
GCCACGGGCGGCATCGGAGGCGTGCATCAGGGGGCGGACGAGAGCTTCGATATTTCGGCGGACCTGCGGGAACTTTCGGAAACGGCGGTGAATGTGGTGGCGGCAGGGACTAACACGTCGCATTCCAGCTCCAACAATTCCTCATTCGAAATGCTCTGGCAGCCAGGGAATCCTTCCAAACTGCGGCTTTCGCTGTTGGCTACATATTCAATGGCTTTGGGAATATCAATACCGTCAGGGTTGTGGTAACCACCTGAAATATCGCTGATAGCGATAATCTTCACGCCCAACTGAGCAATCAACTTAGCACTGATGCTACCCACGTTTCCGAAACCTTGAACTACGCAAGTGGCTTGGGTGGGATTGATGCCCATTTTGGCTAGAGCACTGCGGGTAGAGACCATCACACCGCGACCGGTGGCCTCAACACGGCCCAAGCTACCCCCCAATACGAGGGGTTTGCCGGTGACCACCGCATAGGAGTTGTGGCCTTGAATTTTTGAGAATTCGTCGACAATCCAAGCCATTTCTTGAGCACTAGTGCCCATATCGGGAGCGGGAATGTCTTTATCCGGTCCGAATACATTGCGCATGGCCAATGTATATCCGCGGGTCAAACGCTCCAATTCCCCCTTGCTCATCGCGCGAGGGTTGCATTTGATACCGCCTTTGGCTCCACCATAGGGAACGTTCACGACAGCACATTTCCAAGTCATCCAAGCAGCCAAGGCCTTGACCTCGTCCAAATTGACATCCATCGAGTAGCGAATGCCACCCTTAGAAGGGCCCAAATGCACCGAGTGTACGACGCGGTAGGCTTCAAAAACTTGTATGGTTCCGTCATCCATAGTGACGGGAATATTGGCCATGACCACTTTATCGGGAACGCGCAATACGTTAGCGAACTGATCATCCAATCCAAGAATTTCTACGGCTTTGTCCAAGCGTTTTCTCATGCTCTCCAGCGGATTATAGCGCGGAGTGCCACCATTGTGTGAAACTGTCATAAAGACTTTCTAAAGAGTTTGTAGGGGGCAAAATTAGGGGTTTGATTCATCGAGCAAAGGCCTTTTGGCTAAGTTTTCCAATTGTGTATAGAATTTCAGAATCGCAAACGCCACCAACGGCGCAGCAGGGGCAGCACATTTTGCTTGTGAGCCGACCAATCCAATCGACTGTGCACTTGCAAGCCATTGATAACCAACAACACTATAAAAGCCGCATCCAAGGCATAGATATAAGGAAGCAGTTCCAGACCTATGAGCAGAACAAGAAGCGATGAACCATAGGAAAGTGCCAAGGCTTTGAAAGCCCCTTCGGCATGAAGGTAATGACCCAGAGAAGCCGAACCCGCCAAACAGATGATGGCCGGAATGAGTTCCACACAGCGCACTTTCAGATGATCGAAGTCAGCTCCAAAAACCGCCGTAAACCAAGAGGCCGGTACAAAGACCAAGACCAAACAGGCCGCCGAGGTAGCCATCAAGCTGATCAAGGTATAGCGCCGAACCAAACGAGCGTGAAAGGCCCGATTCGCCGAGCGCAGCACCCTGCTGTGCAAA
Organism: Bacteroidia bacterium; assembly: GCA_023254645.1. Lineage (GTDB taxonomy): Bacteria > Bacteroidota > Bacteroidia > NS11-12g > UBA955 > JALRLA01. The sequence continues at coordinate 728 of JALRLA010000249.1, read as the reverse complement.
ACCGAACCAAAACTGTTGGCGAAGAGCCAAAAAGCATCAGCCACCAAAAGGGCATTGGAAAACACCCCAGCTTCGGCCGAATCCCCTCGTTGGTTCAAGGTCCAAATGGGTAGGCGATATACCAAGTAGAGCAGCAAGTGCCCCACCTGGGCCCAAAAGCCTTCTTTGAGCAGCCCCTTGGGCCAGGGCTTTTTGGGCAAACTCGATCGAATCAGCCTGTGAGTGCGGTACATGGCGATAAGTAGGACACCCAAAGACGAGAGGCTGACCACCCGAATCACGCCGTCCAACTTCTGATCGCCACAGCATACTTCGTGATTGGGGTTATCGATCGACCAGAGGTACAGCAAACCGGCAAAGCCCAAAAACTTGGCGAATTCCAGCAGCCATTGCAAGGAGTTGCGGCGTTCTACCCAGCCCTGGGCTTGGTACAAATTGTACTGAATATTCAAAAAGGCCAAGGCCAAAAATTGCAAGGAAAACCAAGACAGTTCCCAAGGCCAACCCAAATAGGGCCAGGCAAAAGTCAGCAACATGTTCCCGGCTATGGGCGCCAATAAGACATAGGGCAAAATCGCCGATATGCCGTAACGGGCTATCCAGTTGGCCACTGCTGAACCGGCCACAAACTCTACCAGCATCAAACAGAGCTGCAGGTAGAACAAGTACAACCCCCATTCTCCTCGCCCACTGGCACCCAGGTCTCGAGATACGCAAATGATGCCCAA
>JALRLA010000201.1 GCA_023254645.1 Bacteroidia bacterium | reverse complement strand
ATTGGAATATTTCAAATGCTTATCATCAGATGAGTTACCAAGTTGCAAAACACAGCGCATCAACGACCTCCAATGGACTTCAAGAGCTGTTTTATACCTACAAACAAGCCCCTGTCCAAGCCCTATTTTTCTTGGTCGCTTTGCTGGGCCTCACTTATAGGCAAATCCGATTGAGGCAGCACAATTTCTGGCTCTATGCCTTAGGTCTGTACCTGCTCACCCTGACGGCAGCCCAACCTTTGCACCGCTATTGGCCCATGGCCTGGTTACTGTTCAGCTTGGCCTTGGCACCTCTGTTGTCCAAGTCGCCCAAATGGCTCCTGGGACTAGGAGCCCTAGCCCTATTCAACGGTGCGGGACTTTATACGGCCCGTCACTTTTCAGCCCTGGCCGATAGACCCGCTCGACTTTCCGAACCCGCTCTAGCCTGGCTGGACCAGCAACTGAAGACAGCCCCAGAAGGCAGCCTCATCACTGGGTCAGCGCTGGCCACTTATGCGGCTTACCACAACCCCAACCTCGAGTACGGCATGCCCGATTACTTACAGACTTTTCAGCAACCTCGAAAAGCCATCACAGAAGTTTATGTGTTGGATTTCGGAACCGGCCATCGCGGGCCGGACACCTTGTCTCTGCCTCCTGCCACATGCATTGGCACTTATCAGCCAGCCCAAGCCATGACCGTGATGGGCTTTAAAAACTGGCCCGGCGAATCCTACCAAGGCATGAAACTTTATCGATTGAAAGATCCCAATGACTGGACGACTCTAATGCCTCAAGCACGACCCTAATCCCAATCAACGCCCACCCGAAACCGAGTTCTGCAAACCATAACCTATGAGCTCGTCAAAGCCCAGTTGAACGTTGCGGTGGTAAACAAAAATCATGTAGTTGTTTTCCGTCTCGCCATGACTGCCCTCAATGGGCTTGAAGTTGAGGGCATCTTCCTCATCAGCGGTCAGGTATTGGTAATTGTAGTATCCCTGCTTCAAGGGCAAAACCGCTTCGTACAGACCATTGCTGGGATTGAAGTACAAACGATGGGATTCCAGGAGTTGCCAATCGCTCAATTCGCCGTACACGTAAATCGGTTGATCCGATT
>JALRLA010000157.1 GCA_023254645.1 Bacteroidia bacterium | reverse complement strand
GGAGATGCTTTCTTGACCGAAACAGTTCAAAAGCGCATGTCAGACCGCGAGTTTGTCAGCCAAATGGCCGATCGCGTGGTTTACCGCAAGGCCTACGACCATGTCAAAACCTTGATCAGCTTCAAAAGCAAAAAGATCAGTGTCGAGAAATACTTCGAACACGTCAACAAACACAAACACGAGCACGGCGAATAATCCTTTCTCGCTTACATTTGTTTAGCTACTATGGATTACGGAAAAGAATTTGCCAAATACGCCACCAAACACCTGGGCATTTCCAGCCTGCGTTTGGATGAATACCAAAAATTGACCGCGCAAGCCCCCGGTTTTTACAATTTGACGCCCAACATCATTGAGGAGCGCCAAATGAATGCCGTTGCGATGGATATCTTCTCCCGTTTGATGATGGACCGCATCATATTCTTGGGAGTTCCTATTTATGAAGATGTAGCCAACATCATCATGGGTCAATTGCTGTTTTTGGAAAGCACCAACGCCAACCGCGACATTCAGATTTACATCAACAGCCCTGGAGGTAGTGTGTATGCAGGATTGGCCATCTACGACACTATGCAGTACATCTCTTCTGATGTGGCCACCATCTGCACAGGTATGGCAGCTAGCATGGGTGCTGTATTGATGTGTGCCGGTCATGCCGGAAAACGCACAGCCCTTCCCCACTCACGCATCATGATTCATCAGCCTCTGGGCGGCGCTCAAGGCCAAGCCAGCGACATCGAAATTACCTACAAGGAAATTTCCAAGTTGAAGAAAGAACTATACGACATCATCGCCAAGCACAGCGGCCAGGATTACGACAAGGTTGAAAAAGACTCCGATCGCGATTACTGGATGACAGCTGATGAAGCCAAGGCTTACGGCATGATTGACGAGGTGCTCGGCCACCGCAAATAACCATGTCGGCCAAGACCAAAGAACCCGTTTGCTCCTTTTGCGGGCGCAAAAAAAGTGAAACTGTGATGCTCATTTCGGGCGTCGAAGGTCACATTTGTGAAAACTGTGCTGAACAGGCCCATACGATCGTTCGAAAAGAACTGGGCATGGACAAAAAAGTAGAAACGGGAGACCCCATCAACCTAGACGAGCCTCAGAAGCTTCCCACTCCACTGGAGATCAAAGAGCATTTGGACCAATACGTCATCGGTCAAGACGAAGCCAAAAGAACCTTGGCTGTTGCCGTTTACAACCACTACAAACGCACGGCTCAACAAGACCGCAGCGAAATCGATGTTGAGAAGAGCAACGTATTATTGATTGGTGAAACAGGAACCGGTAAAACCTACTTGGCCCGAACCCTGGCGAAATTCCTAAATGTCCCATTCTGCATCGCCGATGCCACGGTTCTGACCGAGGCCGGCTATGTCGGCGAAGACGTGGAAAGCATACTTAGCCGTTTGCTCCAAGTATCGGGTTACAAACCTGAGCTCGCCGAAAAGGGCATCATTTACATTGACGAGATTGACAAGATTAGCCGCAAGAGCGACAACCCATCCATCACCCGTGATGTGAGCGGAGAAGGCGTTCAACAGGCATTGTTGAAGATTTTGGAAGGAACCGTAGCCAATGTGGCTCCCGAAGGGGGACGCAAACACCCCGACCAGAAGTACATCAAGGTCGACACCTCGAACATTTTGTTCATCTGCGGTGGTGCCTTCGATGGAATTGAAAAGGTAGTGAGCCGCCGAATGGTCAACTCAGCCGTAGGCTTCAAAAGCAGCTCGAACCGCAAAATTGACGAGGCCAAATTGCTCCTTCAGACCACTCCTGCTGACTTGAAGAATTTCGGCTTGATACCGGAATTGATTGGCCGTTTGCCCATCATCGCCGCTTTGATCCCCTTGGACAAAGAGGCATTGCGCCGCATTCTAACCGAGCCCAAAAACGCCTTGATGAAGCAGTACCAATACCTATTCAACTTGGAAGGTGTGGCTTTGTCATTCAGCCCGGAGGCTATTGACTTCATTGTGGAATTAGCGTTCAACAACAGTTTGGGCGCACGCGGTCTTCGCGGTATTTGCGAAACCATTCTGAAGCGTTACATGTTTGAAATCCCCTCTGAATCCAAAAAGAAAAAGAGCCTGGAAATCACCCGCGAGATGGCCGAAGCCGAGTGGAACCACTTGGACAGCCTAAAGTACCAAGACAATTAATCACCCATTTGGGTTGAGAACCTCTCCAGTCTAAAAATTCCTTGGGGCTCTGCTTCCAAGCAGCCCTTGCAATTACTCGTATTTCAATAACCCGAAATTTCGAACGAGCGCTGCCTCCAATTCTCTGATCTTGCTATATTGCAGACTGCGATGCAGCAAGAATTGAACAACCCTAAGGTACTCAAAGCTTGGACCTTTTACGATTGGGCCAACAGCGTTTACTCCCTCTCGATTGCCTCGGCAATTTTCCCGGCCTTTTACGAGGAATTCACGCCCAAAAGCGTAGAAATCATGGGTTGGTCGATCAAAAACACAGCCCTTTACAGCTATGGCTTATCCTTGGCCTTTTTGATTATTGTGGCCATCGTGCCTCTCTTGTCAGGCATTGCCGACAGCCGAGGGGTAAAAAAGCCCTACATGCGCTTTTTTGTTGCCTTGGGTAGTTTGGGCTGCTCTGCGCTGTTCTGGTTCCAAGGGAGCAACATCTTCTTCGGTTTGGCCTGCTTCATGCTCGCCACAGTTGGCTGGGGCGCCTCCCTGGTCTTTTACAACGCCTATTTGCCTGAGATTGCCAGTCCTGATCGCTTCGATCGCTTGTCTGCCCGCGGATACACCATGGGCTATATTGGCAGCGTTCTGCTCTTGATATTGAACTTGATGTTCATCATGAAATCCGATTGGTTTGGGCTTCCCAGCCCCAAAGAAAGCACCTTGGCCTTTCGCGTCGGTTTCTTGACCGTTGGGATTTGGTGGATGGGATGGTCTTTGTATCCCCTATGGGTTTTACCCAAAGACCGCAAAACCAGCAAATCCAGCCCCATTTGGAAAGGCTATCAAGAACTCAAGCAGGTATTTCTGAGCCTGCGCGAAATGCCCCAAACCCAGCGCTATTTGGCCGCCTTCTTTGTCTACACTATGGGGGTTCAAACCGTCATTTATGTAGCCGCCTTGTTCGGGAAAAACGTTTTGGAATTGGAATCAAAAGACATGATCATCACCATCCTATTGATTCAGCTCATCGGCATTGCCGGCGCTTATTTCTTTGCCTGGTTAGCTGATAAAAAAGGCAACCGCTACAGCTTGTCGGCCACTTTGGCCATCTGGGTATTGGTCTGCATACTGGCCTATTTCCTTGAGCCCCGCAAACCCATGCAGTTCTTTGGCTTGGCTTGTTTGGTGGGAACGGTAATGGGGGGCGTTCAGAGCTTATCCAGGGCGACCTATGCCAAGTTGATTCCCGGAGACAAAGACAACACGTCTTATTTCAGTTTCTACGAGGTAGCGGAAAAACTCGCCATCGTCTTGGGAACCTTGTGTTGGGGACTTATCGACAACATCAGTGGCGACATGCGCAACAGCATATTGTTATTGATGGTCTTTTTCCTTATTGGAATGGTTTTGCTGCGCCGGGTCAACAGCCCAAAGCTGGCCGCAAGATCCTAGAAGTTGTAAAATTCTTTGAGTTTGGCCCAAGCCTCGCGCTTGTTGTCCACGTTGGCTACGACTTTAGAGAAAGCCGGAAGTCGATACACCGGTATTCCCTCCCACTGCGTTTGCTCAAACACGACAGGCACATCGTCCAAATTGGTTTGATTGGCCCAAATGAGGATGGACTTGGGCTTGATCGTCAAGGCCCATTCTTTGATTCCATGCCGATCAGTAAACACGAAGGGGTTCAGCACCTGAACCTTTTCCATTGGAACGGCTTGACCCTGCATTTTGATGGCCGAAAGCAAAGCGGTCATGGGAGTGCGAAACTCTTCAGGCCAATGTTTTTTGCTCTCGTCTACCCAAACATTCAGAATCCATGTTTCGGCGACGGCTGGGGCCGGCTCGACTGATTGGGGTTGGGTGCTAGGCGTTTTGGCCACTGGGGGCTCGGCAGTTTCAGGCTCGGCAACTTGAGTATCTCCTGCTTGGACTTCAACCCGCGGCTCAGGTGATTCAGGAACCATTGCTTGCGCTACGGAAACAGGGGTATCACCGTCCTCATAGGACAGCGATTCGTGCGGAAATAGAGAAGCATCAGGCAGCAATTGCATTCCCTCAAACAGAGGCAACAATTCCAGCGGATTTTCCACAATCATCCCTTTTTCAGCCATGGTCCCAATGCGTTTTGTATTTTTGATACAATGAGTTTCGAAATTAGGGTTGAGCGCACAGAAAACAGTAGACTTTCTCAACTTGACCCTCAAAACATTGGATTTGGCAAGGTATTCAGCGACCACATGTTTTTGGTCGATTACAAGAATGGAGAATGGACCAATGCTCGTATCGTTCCCTATGGCCCCTTGAACCTAAGTCCTGCAACCAGTGCCATTCACTATGGTCAATCCATCTTTGAAGGCATGAAGGCCGTGGCTCACCAAAGCAGCGACACTGCCGTTGCTCTTTTTAGACCGGAAGAAAACGCTCGCCGTTTCAATCGTTCAGCCCAACGCATGGCTATGCCCGATATACCTGAATCTCTGTTCATGCAAGGTTTGAACACCTTGATTGAATTGGACAAGGCCTGGGTTCCACGCAGCGAGGGTGGTGCCTTGTACATTCGCCCCTTCATGTTCGCCACCGATGATTACATCGGCGTAAAACCCAGCGATTCGTATTGCTTTTCTATTTTCACCTGCCCAGTGGGACCTTATTACAACAAAGCCCTACGGGTAAAGGTAGAAGAAGAATACAGCCGTGCCGCGCCCGGTGGTGTCGGATTCACCAAATGCGCGGGCAATTATGCAGGAGCCCTCTACCCCACGGCATTGGCTCAGAAAGAAGGCTATGATCAAGTGCTTTGGACCGACCCCATCAGCCATGAGTGGGTGGAAGAAACCGGCACGACCAACTTCTTTGCCGTCTGCTCAGACCGCATTGTCACCCCTGCCTTGAGCCAAACTTTGCTCGCGGGCATTACTCGTGATAGCGTTATTCAAGCTTTGCGCCATTTGGGGCACAATGTAGAAGAAAGACCCTTGTCCGTTCAAGAACTCAAAGACTTGTTGGCGGCTGGTGAGCTTAACGAGCTTTTCATTACCGGTACGGCAGCCACCTTGGTCAATCTAGATGGATTTGGCCACAGGGGCGAGTATCACTCCGTGATTACCCAAGGCAACCAAACCGTTTCCAAGCAAGTGAAATCCTTTTTGGATGATTTGCGTTGTGGAGCTCAGGCTGATCCGTTTGGTTGGATCAAAACCTTGGACTAAATCGCGCATCGGTAGAAAGGAACCTTTTCCTTATTTCCCAGCCTTGGCTGGATCTTTCGTTCCTACCCTAACAAGCATGGAGGTGTCCGTTTCTTATTGGCCTTGAAAGGGCGTTTTAGAGCCCTATCAAATGAAAATCAAAGCTTGCCTACCAGGCTGACACCAAATCCGCTGAACAACTTAGCCTTGGCTACACGAGTCTGGGCTTCTACGAAGCTCTGGGCAAACAAATTGGGCTCAAGTACAATGGTCCAAACATTGGAAACAGGTACCGAAGGCCCAAAGGCCAAGCGACCATCGAAGGTGAATTGACGCTGATTGCTCAAGGGCAAATATTCCGTCCTGGAGAAATAACTTCCTTCTGTTCGAGTTGTCATACCCGGACAGAGTTGTGCCGACAAGCGCCATACACTCTTTCCTAGGGGCAAATACTTTCGGTAGGCCAAGGGTATGCTGACCTTGCTGATTTTGTAGTTCAGAGTTCCGGTTGTCTCGCTCCACTCGGTAAAGGTATTGGTGTCAATCACTTCAACGGTTTGAACTGGATTCCCTGGAATCATCACAACGACGTGGAAGGTATCGATTTCCGTGTATGTCTCTAGGCGGCGATCGCGGTACTGGCCGTTGCCCACCCACTCGCCGTAGGCCAAGCCCAAACCTGCCAAATGACCATTCCCCAAATCTTTGAGTATCGCAAACTGATAGTGGGCATGGTATTGAGTACCCAAGACACTCAAGTTGTCTCGGTTG
>JALRLA010000150.1 GCA_023254645.1 Bacteroidia bacterium | reverse complement strand
GGCCTTGGAATCCTGCATCGAGCACAACCTCGAACCCGTGGTGCATTCTTGGGAGAGTTTGGAAGCCTATGCCGCCCGACTCAAAGGCCGAAACGGTTCTCTGCATTTGGAAATCGATACCGGTATGCACCGATTGGGATTTGATCCCAGCAGCGATTGGCAGCGATTGGCCCAGTATTGCCAAGGGGCAGGCTTGCACATACAATCCATATTCTCCCATTTGGTGGTCAGCGAAGACCCAAGCCGGGATGCCATTACCCATCGGCAAGCGGCCGATTTCCAGGCGGTTTGTCAAGCCTTGGAATCCCATTTGGGCTACAGACCCTTGCGCCATCTGGCCAATACCGGGGGCATCTTGCGCTTTCCCCAGTACCACTTTGACATGGTTCGACTAGGCTTGGGCCTCTACGGCTTGGACCCCTCAGGTGAAGATTTGCTCCAAAGCGATTCGTCGGCTAGCAAGTTGTCTCAGTTGGCTACGGTGACCCGTTGGGTGACCCGAATTTCGGCCATACGCAGCGTTCCCGCAGGAGAAGGCATAGGCTATGGCAGCCACAGCGCCAGTGCGCAAGAGAGGCAGATTGCGACCTTAGCCGTCGGATACGCCGATGGCCTCAGCCGTCACCTTTCACAAGGCAAGGGTTCAGCATGGATCAAGGGCCAATTGGCGCCCATCGTCGGCAACATTTGCATGGATCTGACCATGATCGATGTGAGCCATTTGGAGGCTCAGGTGGGCGACGAAGTCGAACTGTTTGGCCCCCATTTGTCCATCAACCGACAAGCCCAAAAAGCCGGTACCATCAGCTACGAATTGCTGACCTCCATCTCCCAGCGCGTGGCGCGGGTTTATGTGGGGGAATGGTAAAACCGAGTTTAAGACCCCAAAGCCGTAAAGGCATTTTTCAAATGGCTGTACTGGGTCAAATCAACCTTCAGTGAGCCCACTTGAATGTCGGTCTGAATGCGAACCGGAATGCGGTTGGCATCGTCGCTGACCCAGACGGTCATGCCGTTCTTGTTTTTGAATACACGGTCAACCACTAGTTCGGGTTTGAGTTTCAAGCAGCGCACAGGCCCTAGGTCGGTTTGAATGGTCTCTTTGCCTGCATAGGCTACGCTCAAGTTGTAAACCTCGTTGTCCAAATACACATCGACCGGTTTGCTGGCTCCAATGGCCAAGGCGCTCCAATTCACCGTTCTTAAGAAGTAGATGGCCGAGGCGATGTCGCGGGTTTCGGCGGTGATGCTGAGTTGCCCTTTTCGGTTGCGCAAATAGCCCGCGGCGTGGTTGAAAACGGCCAAATCTTGGTCGTAATAGGTGTTTTCCCGAACCGTCTTGGCGTAGCGAAGGGGTTTGACCGTAGAAGGGTTTACCCAGGCTTCGAACTTGTCGCGCACCTTGTAGGCCCATTCAAAACTCTTCAAGGTTTCACCCTCTACTCTGATGTGCATGGCCGCTTGACTGCCAATGGTGGCAAAGGTTTCGTCGGTATTCATGGTCACCACCCC
>JALRLA010000114.1 GCA_023254645.1 Bacteroidia bacterium | reverse complement strand
AAGCACCGGCTTCTGGGCTGTCTATATACAGGTTGTTGACCCAACGTTCGTGGTAAATTTCGTTGCAACCCAAGCGAGACAAGCGTGCAATGAAGGCATCGCGCTCCCAGGGGTCTAACAGAAACTTCTTTTCAAAACGATAGGGGTTCATTTTACGGTCGCCTTTCCATACATATTGCCGTAGAGCAAATCTTCGACGTTTTTGACTGTTTTCATGGCTGGTCCAGTATGTTGGATCTCAGACCCGTTTTGGAACAAGCCGCTGAATTGCGTGAGGTTGCCCGTGAACTCTATGCGCGCTGGGCCGTATTCGGGCTTCTTTTGAAAGACCGCGAAGTCCAGTTTGTTGCCAGTGAAATCATTTTGGGCCACCTTCAAAACACTTTGGTCTTTGGCTACGAAAACAAGCTCGGCATTTCTAATGCGGTTGCCTTGGGCAAAAAAGTGACTCCGTTCGCCCGAGCTGATGGCTTTGTCGCTGATTCCGTCAAATTCGGAATTTAAAATGTCGATGGTAGAGCCCGAACCATCCACCCCGTCATTGCCCACTTGTACAAAGGTGCAGGCATCGACCAAGCCCGATGAGAAATCACTGTCAAAGGCATCTGACAAGGTCTTCTCGTATCGGCAGCCTGTCATGCTGAAGTCCTGGCAGCCAAAGAGGTTGATCATGTCATCGCCGGTTTTGTTGTCATGGAACCAGCCGCCATCCATGATCAAATTGGGGGTAGCGTGAACCGTAAAGGCAGCCGGTGTTTTCCAAATGCCTTTGCTAAAACTGGAGAGACCCTTAATGTGCACATAGTGCCATTCGCAATGGCCTTGGGTATGCTCCATGAAACCACTACTGTGGCTGCCTTCCTCGGCTTCGATGACGATGGGCTGACTGGCTGTGCCCATGGCATGAACTTCTCCATACCATATCAAATGGGCGTTTTGGCTCAATCGAACTTGGGTACCGGGTTGAATGATCAACGTTTGATGGGGTTTGAGTACGAAATCTTGATCAATGGCGAGGCGGCCGCGCCAAGTGATCGTTTCAGCGGCCACCGACTCCGCCTCGGGACAAGGGTGGGTCTGGAAAGATTGCAGCAAGTTCTGGGCGCGGCCCAACAACTCGTGTTGCACATAGCGTGTTCTTCGGCCCCAGTATCCGTAGTATTGATGCGAGGCTTGCTGCATGGAAGAATCCTGAAGCACCTGTTGAAGACCTTTGGCCCAGGTTTGCAAGGCTTTATCCAATTTGATGTAGGCGAGTTCTCCATCTCGCTCCAACATGTAAGCAAAATAGTCGGGAGCCAAATCAAAGCCGCGGCGGTGAAGTTCGGCAAAGTAGTTCCGGTAATGGCGTTGGCGCTCTTTCCAAGGCCAGGCTTGGGGGGCTCCAATGTCCTGGTATACGCCTGAGGGATCGGCCATGACCTCGCGCACGCTGGGCTCAAATCGGTTGTTCACCGGGTTGTAATACCAGTGCAGATTGATGTCTACCAAATGGTGCCAAGACCCAAAGGCCAGTCCAGCCCCCAAAGCCCCCAGCATGAGTTTCTCGTCAATGGCCTCGAACAGTTCAGGACCACCTTGATTGAAAAGGCGGGAAGCCTCGTTCATAATGGCGGCCTGACGGCTGCTGTCATCCAAGCCAGAGTTGACCTCAAAATCGATGTTTTGGGCTTTCAATCCCTCAATGTCTTTGAGCGGCCCTTTGTAGCCTTTTTCAAACAAGATGGATTCTCGTCTGCGGTTCCCCTCTATGACAAACTTGTCCAAATTCTCTTCTCGAAGCAGCATGACCGGTAGCTGCTTTCGCACCTGAACCATAACGGGCGTATAATGAATTTCGAGGCCTCCAAATTGCTGGGCGAAGACCTGATTGGCGCACCAATCGACGATGAATCCACGGGACTCAGGCACCAGCAAATTGACGGCCTTTCCACCGAATAAACGGTCTTCTCCTTTGAGTTTGAGCTTGATGGAAAATCGGTTCAAATCCCCGTGGTGGTCGCGGTGCATCCCGGTCATGGACAGTTTGCAACTGTGCCATTTGTTGTCGGAGATGTTGTGCTTGACTCGGGCCTTGTACTTGCCTTTTTTCTCCAGCCAAGGTTCTTCGCGGCCCATGAAATGATCGTTTCGGAAGGTCTTTCTCCACTCGCCAATCATGGATTGGTATTCGAGTTCCGGCATGTCAATGCGCAAGGTGTCTTTTACGGCTACCTGACCTTTTTCCCAAACGTAATGGGAGAGCGTAGCCTCGTTCAAATGCCGAAAATCACGGTTGTCGTTGTGGTAGACCTTTTCCAAGACGGCAGGAAGATGCACGCCAAATTTGGCCCAACTGACCCAGTCGAGAAGAAGGATGGCTGCGGCCCAAGCCAGGAGCAAGAATCCCGGTTTGGGGGTATGGGAATTGCGCAGTTGCAAGTCTTAGGCGTTTGAAGCGCTGAGTTTCACCGAATGAGCGGTCAAAGAATGGGCCTTCAACTGAGCGTTTACCTCTGCAATGCTCTCAGGATTGGCGTTGCGCAGTTTGTACAACAAGCGCACCCCTTGAGTTGACTGTTGCTCGTAGTTCAACAAGCTAGCGGTCCAATCTTGGGCCTCCATGTGTTTCATGAATGCCTGAACGGATGAGGCGTCGGCTTCAGCCAACTGAATCATCAGGTAATCGGTGGCAAACGAAGAATACTGAGAAGATCGCTTGCTTCGGGTGAAAGCGACGATCACATAGATGGCCACGCAGAAAGTGGAAATGATGAACTGTTCGGCCGCCAAGGAAATGGCAATAGCCGTGAGTCCCAATAGGTAAATGATTTGCTCGGGTTCCTTGATGGCGGTTCGGAAACGAATGATCGATAAGGCACCCACCAATCCCAATGACAGGGCCAAGGAACTCTTGATGGTGGTGATGATCAAAAAGATGGAAATGGCGTAGTAGTAGAAATTGGAAGCGAACAAATCGCGGTTGCTGACCACCAAGGCGTAGCGTTTGAAGGCGACTTGGAAGACCCAGGTATAGAGCAGCAATAGGGCAAAGCCCAGTGACCAGTTGACGTAATTGAGGGCTGAGATCAGCTCGGCTTGTTGCAGAATTTCGTTCATGGTGTTACCAAAATGATAAGTGCAAATGAAGGCAATCTTAGCAAACCGAAAAACAGGGTAATGTGAACGCCTGTGGATTAAAGCCTGAAGACGAGGTTCGCCGGTCGTAAAAATCAGACAGTGACAGAATTGTGATGGGCGACTGAATCAAAGTGACGAGCCTGGAATTAATTTCGCCGCGTGCAATTCAATTCAATTTGGAAAACCGCAATGCTGTGCACGGGAATGGGTGTTTCCGGTCTCATGGCCCAACAGGTTTCCCTTTCAGGTTACATACGAGAATCAGGCAGCGGGGAAATGCTGGGAAATGTTTCCGTAGCCATGCGCCCTTTTGGCGATACTTCGGCGGCTGAGGCAGCTCTGACCCAGTCGAACAGCTATGGATTTTTCTCTTTGAGTGCGCCCGAAGGACAGCCCGTGTTCATTAGCGTTCGTTTCTCGGGTTTCGAAACACAGAATTTCATTTGGACGGCCTCGGCCGATAGTTCGGTGTCGGTGCGAATGGGCATCTCTCAGCGAATTGAGGAAGTGGAAATCATCGCCAACCGAAACACCATTGCCGACAAGGCCGACATGAGCCGCATCAGCATTCCTACCCAAGACATCAAGGACATTCCGGCCTTGCTGGGTGAGAAAGATGTATTGAAAGTGATTCAATTGCTTCCCGGCGTGCAAAAAGGGGGTGAAGGACAGAGCGGTATTTATGTTCGAGGAGGCGGGCCTGACCAGAATTTATTGATTTTGGACGAAGCCACCGTGTACAACGCCAACCATCTCTTCGGTTTCTTTTCATTGTTCAACGGCGATGCACTTCGAAGTGTGGAGCTGGTGAAAGGCGGTTTTCCGGCTCGCTACGGCGGGCGTTTGTCATCGGTCATAGAAATGACCATGAAAGAGGGTAACAAGGAACATTTCAATTCCGAAGCGGGTATCGGTCTTATTTCTGCCCGCGGCTTGGTAGAAGGACCTATTGTCAAGGGCAAGAGTTCGTTTATGATCTCGGCGCGACGAACCTATTTGGATGCCTTGATACAGCCCTTGGTGATGGCCGCTTCGGGTGGTTCCAATTTGGGTTACTATTTCTATGACTTAAACGCCAAGTTCAACTACGAATTGAGCGAAAAAGACAAGTTGTTTGTATCGGGGTATTTTGGCCGCGACAAATTCTATTTCAACGACAAGCAGCCCGAATATCAGCTCAAAACCAACTTCGGATGGGGCAACCAGACCTTGACCACCCGTTGGAATCACCAATTCAATGGGCGCACCTTCGGCAATGCTTCGCTAATCTATTCCCATTACGATTTGGGCATCAACGTATTGAGCAAAGAAGACAACCAAACTTTTGATTTGAAGTACTCCAGTACCATCAATGACATTGGGGCCAAATACGATATCGATTGGCGCCCCAACAACCAACACATGGTTCGTTACGGAGCTTCCACGACCATGCACCAATTCGATCCCAGTGCCGTGGTTTTGGATATCACCGTGGGTCAAACCACGAACTTTGAGCGCGCGCTCAAAACCATTCGTTCGTACGAAAGTGGCTTGTACATCGAAGACAAGTGGCGCTTGGGTCGGGTGAACCTATACCCTGGATTTCGCTTGAGTCATTACGCCGTTGATCAAACCCAGTACTTGAACCCCGAACCGCGTGTTTCGGTGGCCTACAGCATCAAAAAGGATTTGTCGTTCAAGACCAGTTATGCCATCATGAACCAGTACATTCACCTGCTGAGCAGTTCAGGCATTGGTCTTCCCACTGATTTGTGGGTGCCGGCTACCACCAATGTTAAGCCCATGCGCAGCCAACAGGGTGCCGCTGGCTTGGCCAAAGATTTCAAAAAAGGATTTTCCCTGAGTGCAGAAGGGTATTACAAGACCATGAGCAACGTGATCCAATACAAAGAGGGGGCGAGCTTCATTGTCAACGATGATTTGTTCGATCAAAATGCACCGACTGACAATAAGGCCTGGGAAAAGCAAGTCACCGATGGTCGAGCTTGGAGCTATGGCGGAGAATTGTTCTTGCAAAAGCAGCAAGGCCAGTTCAGCGGATGGGTAGGCTATACCTTGAGTTGGACACAGATGCAATTTGACGAAATCAACCAAGGAGATCCCTTCTTTGCCCGTTACGACCGCCGCCACGATATTTCTGTAGTCGGAATCTACCGCATCACCCCTGATTTGACCTTCTCGGCCACATGGGTCTATGGTACGGGTAACTCCATCACCATGCCCCAGGGCCAAATTTTTGGTACCAGCCACATCCCCGATGCCTATGCCAGTTTGTGGGACCCCTTGAACAGCTGGCAGGGTCGATACATCGACTACGGCAAGCGCAACGACTTCCGCATGGAGGCCTACCACCGATTGGATGTGGGTTTGCAATACTCCAAGGAGAAAAAGAAAGCCCGCCAAACGATTGAAATTGGCTGCTACAATGCCTACAACCGATTCAATCCATTTTTCTATTACGGGGCCAGCGAAGGCAACGAAACCAAATTGAAAAAAGTGACCTTGTTCCCCTTGATTCCTTCCATCAGTTACAGCTATAAATTCCGTTGATATGAAAGCCATAAAATTGATTGTACCCGCCATGGCGCTATTGCTCGCTTCATGTGAGCGCGACACGGAACTGGACCCGCCGGCCTTTGTCAAACAGCCGGTTTTGATCTCCTACATTTCTCCTTCTGACGCCCTGATAAAGGCCGAGTTGTCCTATACAGTTCCCTATTTTGGAAAGTACCAGGATACGGCTGAGCGCATTTACGATGCCAAAGTTTCGATCACCGATGAAGGATCAGGTGCCTCGGTTTCATTGGCTCACCAAGCCAACGGAGTCTATGCAGTGAATGCGGCTTCGCTTCCCATCGAACCGGGTCACCGTTATACCATGCGGGTGGAACTCCCCGGCGGATTCGCCTGTTCCAGCAGCACCACCGTTCCCCCTCAGCCCAAGTTGGATGACCTGAAAATTGTCAGTTGGAGCATGGGTGATAAACGCCAGTCCAACTGGGGCTATGTGTATTGGCCCTTCAGTTTGCAGCTGAATTACAAAGGCGATTTTGCGGAAAATGAATACCTGTTTGCCGAGTTTATGGCCTTGTTGGAAGACGGGCCTTTCGGATTGTACGAAGAAAACATGTGGTTCAACAACAGCGGCCTTGCCGGTGGAACAGGAGCGCCCTACAAGTTGTTCGGAGAGTCGCAATTTGGTGAATACGGTACGGCTGATCCCAGCTTTCAATTCATCGCCGGGACCTTGTGGATCGTAGACGAGAACTACAAGGCCTTTTTTGAGACCCAGTACCAAAACGAAAACAACCCCTTCCAAGAACCCATTTTGTTTCACTCATCTATGAGTAAAGGGGCTTTGGGCTTTTTGGGTTCCTACACGCTGATACAAGGAGAAATTTATCCATGAGCTTGATTCGGTCGGGTCTATTGGTTTTAAGTCTTTGGGTGTCGAGTTTGTCGGCCCAGAGAATAGCCATGATCGACATGAAGGGGCATCCCGATACCTTGGCTCTTCGATTGGTTTCGGAGCGCGGGTTTGTTTCTCAACCCAATCAGGGTTCTGTGAGAGTGGTTACGGGTGTGCTAAACGGAGACGCCGTCACCGTTCACATCCATTCTTCCCCCATCAGCACCAGGGTTTGGAAAGCGGTGGTTTACCATACCCCTGTTAAGAATTTCAAAAAGGCGGCCATCGATTTTGAAGCCAAAGTGGCCAAATTGGAAGCCCGTTACGGCCATTGGGTGGAGCATTCCTTGGATAAGAAGGCTAAAAAAGCCCGGGCTGATTGGGGTCAAATGGCCTTTTTCCAAAACTTGCATTTGATCGCCGAGGTCGTCAATCAAAATCAGGTGGCCGTTCACTTCATTTTGCGTGATGAACAGATGAAGTACGAAGAAGAGCGCCTGATCAACGGTACGCCCTTGTTTTAGGGCATTAAGGCAAACTGATACTGCGCTCCTGATTCGAATACTAGGTAGTACAATCCGGTGTCAAGGTGCTCAAGGTCAATGATAGGATTACTGGCATAAGCGGTTCCTGTTTGGATGAGAGCTCCTGTTGAAGACCAAATGGAGAAATTCTGTTGGGGCAGCGATCCTAGGCATTCCTCGACATTCAGATTGCCTGAACAAGGGTTAGGATAAGGATGGCCCAACAAGGCTTCTTGATCGCTATAGTTTGATGTTGTTTTTTGACCTTTTTGGTAGACCCGAACAAAATCAACCTGCATGCGGGCTGTATCAAAGTTTTGGGCCACAGAGGACAGCACGGCGACATTTAACAAGATGTATTGATCTTTGGTGAAGGGCCAGTTATCAGCGTTTTGGGTGCTGGGTTTGTAGGCGTAAGTTTCGATGCTGTCTACGAAAAATACCAGTTGCTCCGGAGTCCAAACCAGTGAATACAGATGGTATTGATTGTAAGCATCGTCCAGCTTCATGCCCCCTGTGGGAACGCTGCCGAATTGCGCTTGGGTATGCACGGCTGAAGACACGTAGTTCGGATTGTGGCCCCAGCTTTCCATGATGTCTATTTCTCCGCACTTGGGCCATCCGACGGTGTTGGCATCTCGACCCCAGTAATTGCCAGTCTCCCCTATGTTGGTGCCCAAGGTCCAAATGGCCGGCCACATGCCGCTTCCAGCAGGCAACTTGGCTCGCACGTCAACACGGCCATAGGTAAAGGCAAACTTGGAATTCAGGCGGGCTGAGGTATACTCTTTTGTGTTGCCTTGGTAGGTGTAGGTTTCCTTGCGGGCCGTGATGTGCAAGCTATTGCCGTCGCAAACGGAGTTTTGAGTGCGGTCGGTATAGTGCTGTATTTCGTTATTGAACCAGCTTCCGTTGTTGGGAGGAATGACCTGGAAGTGCCAATTGTCAGAGTTTAGGGCCCCAGTTTGGTTGAATTCATCTTGCCAAACCAAAGAATCGTATTGGCTGAACAGTTTGGCATTCCCACTGCTGCTGGGGGTACCGGTGTAGGCGGAGATGTTGTCAATGTCTAGGTTTCCAGCGCTGTTGACTCCGGGATTCAGGAAAAGGGTGATGCGCTTGTATTTGCCCTTGCCGTCAACGGGTTCGTTCATGCCGATGGGGTAGGCCTGGCTGAAATCAAAGGAGTCCTTGATCCAAGTGCTGGATTTGTAGCGCTTTTGAACGTAAATATCGGGTTGCCCAATGTTGCTTTGTTCCAATTTGACTTGAACAGTAAAGGAGTCTTGAAGGTCGCTGTGCAGTTCGAGGTAAACTTTTTTGGAACTATCCAAGTCTATGCTGGGATTGATGTCCAAAAAGGCGCCTTCGTAAATGTCACCACCGGCATTGCTGATTTGACCCACCGTATTGTTGGGTCTCAAGGGGTCAGATACCCGCGAAAACTGACAACCGCCAAACGAGGTAAAGGAATGGTTGGCTTGGTTGAAGGTTAGGGGCAACGATTGGGCTTGGCCAAATGAAGCCGTGATCAAGAACGTCAGTGATACGAAGAAGCGCTGGAACATGAACCAAAGATAGGCTTCTTGTATTAGAAACAAGAAGTTGAGCCGGGCAGGGTTTGATAAGGTTGGCGGAATTGCCTCGGCCTTATCGGCCTTCGGCGAATCCAGTGGGTGGTACCTACATCCCGCTGGCTGGCGCTTCGCGCTCGTTTTCGTTTGCCCCCACCCTCGCTTCCATCCTTCGGTTGGGCTTGGTGGGGGCAAACGAAAACCGGCCCCAACGGGGCCGGCCAGCGTGATGTGGAGTTGGGGGGAATTGAACCCCCGTCCGGAGATGCGAAAACTCGCGCTTTCTACATGTTTAGACGCTGTTTGTTTGTCGGGCTAGTCGGGTACAGGTCGAACCTTGACGTTGCCTTAACTGATGTTGATAATGGCTCCCTGCACCAGTTGATTGGGGCCATACCCGAGCGGGTCGACTGCCTGTGGTGGTTTCCGGCTCAGGTGGTAGGAAACCCAGACAGATGGTCATAGCTAATCGTTCCGATTAAGCAGCCATAGCGTAGTTAGACTCGCCTCTTAATGGTTTTGAGCGTTCAGATTAGGGTGCATCCGCACAAGGCACCACATGCTTACACGGTCATCAATCATCCCGTCGATTCCGATCAACCCCGATGGGGCAAAGTTACAAAGGAATGAACCTTTTTGCCTTTCAATCCTTTAATAGATAATTGCGCTTGTTATGGGCAGAGAGTCATTGACTTACGATTTCATTTTTGTGGGGGCTGGAGCTTCAACAAGTTTGTTATTGATGGCTCTTCATCGCCGCCAGCTTCTTAGCGGATGCAGGGTTTTGATTTTGGATGGAGATTTGAAGCTCAAGAATGACAAAACCTATTGCTTTTGGGCGAATACCCATGATCCTATTTTGGACCATTTGGAGGCGGTCATCGGTCACCAATGGTCGGCGATCGAGGTAGCGGGGCAGCCTTCCAAACGCTTGGAAAATCAAGTGTATGCCCGAGTCTCCAGCCTCAAACTCTATGATCACATTCGAATCTTGTCGGCTAGCGAAAATTGGCAGATTCAAAAGGCTGAAGTTTCGGCCGTTGGCAGTGATTCACAAGGGCCTTGGGTGGAGATAGACGGACAACGCATTCGCTGCAAAAGAGTGTTAGATTCCCGTCCTCCTGAATGGCAAAAGCCGGGAAGAAATGACGTTCATTTATGGCAGAGCTTTGCGGGTTGGCATATACAGACATTGAAGCCCTGCTTCGATCCCTCTAAGTTCTCCATGATGGATTTTGAAGTGCCCCAAGAAGGGAATACTCAATTCGTCTATGTCTTGCCGACTTCTGAAAACGAAGCTCTTGTGGAATTGACGCGGTTTGGGAAGGAGCGCATCAATAGCAACCACGCTGAAAATGAATTGGCTGCCTATATTCTCCAGCACTACGGTCAGGTCCATGTGCAAGAAAAAGAATTTGGCTGCATACCCATGAGCAGCATGAGCTTGCCTGAATCGGGGCATGAACAAGTTTGGAATTTGGGGGCCCGAGCTGGATTGATCAAGCCCAGTACCGGCTACGCGTTCAAATCCATGTATGAATGGTCGGAGAAAGCAGCGAATGAATGGTTCCGGGCCTCATATCCTGCATTCAATCGCAAGCCAAGGCATGGGTTTTATGACAAGTTGTTGTTAGGGATTTTGGAAAAAGAGCCCGAACAAGGGAAACCCATTTTCGAGCGGCTATTTGCTACCCAAAGTCCTGAGTCCGTTTTTCGGTTTTTGGATGAAAAGATGAGCCTAAAAAATGAGCTCCACATGCTGGTGCGCTTGCCTTGGGCTCCGTTCATGAGGGCCATTGCTTTCTATCATTCGAATACCCTTCAAGCCATGGTGGTCACCCTCCTCACCCTGAGCTTTTTGGCCCTAGGTTGGGTTCCAAGTTGGCAGGGATTGGGTGCCGCCATATTAGGGGTATTTGGGCTAGCCTTGATAGGGCTGCCGCACGGTGCGGTTGATCATATCTTAGAGACGGGCACATTGAGACCATCCAAACTCCCAGCTTTTATAGTGGAATACATAGGAAAAGCCTTGGTATTGGCTGGAATTTGGTACTTGTTTCCCGTTGTCGGGTTGGGCTTGTTCTTGATTTATTCGGCTTGGCATTTTGGCCAAGCAGATGGAGAAACATGGTCTTGGTCGGGCCCTCGTTCCTTGGCTTGGGGAGCATCGGTTTTATTCTTTTTATTGGGTACCCACAGCGAAGAATCATCGGCCATCATTCAGTTGTTGAGCGGAGAACCGTGGTCCCTTTCCCTTAGCCCCTGGCTGCTGTTACTTTGGTTGCCTGTGGCTGTTAAAGAGAGAAACTTATCTTGGGCTTGGACCTTGGTATGGCTCAGTTTGTCCTCATGGTTGCCCTTGTTGATTGCCTTCGGATTGTATTTCATTGGCCATCACAGTTGGAACGGATGGAAGCACATCACTCAACGCATGAAACGTTCTTCTATTTGGGTTTGGAAACAGTCCTTGCCTTTTCACCTAGGGGCTTGGGTATTACTGGGATTGTTCCTGTGGATATGGCCTAGCGGTCATTCAGAAGATGCCTTTCAATGGGCAGCCCCGTTCTTCATTTTTCTCTCCTGCTTGAGCTTTCCGCATGTCTGGGCCATGCATCGGTTTTACAACAAGTTCAGAAACGCTTGAACACCTCCCAAGCAGGAGTGGCTTTGTTGTCGAAATCAAACAAAGCGATGTTTTCAAAAGCAGAGCCTTTGCTCGACTGTGGGCCATCGAAGGCTACAAAATCTGGGGCCCAGTAAATGACTCCCCAGCCTTTCTGATTGGGCAGGTCGTACACGATTTGGCACAAGCTGTCCATGAATTTCATTTGGCCTTCCGGGGTAGCAGGAATGCCTGGAACCAGTTGTTCTTCCATGCCGATTTCGTTGTTGGTCCAATCGTTCCAGCTTAAGGTAAATGGATAAAAGGTTTCCAAAATGAGGATGGGCTTGCCATAGGACACGACCAAAGTTTCTAAGCTGTTTTTAAGTTGGCCCATGTCGGTGCCATGCCATTTGGGGTAGTAGCTCAATCCTACGATGTCAAAGTCAATGCCTTCTTCTTTGACATGATCGTAGAAGTCTTTGGCTTGATTGGGGTTTGAGTGATGGAGTACAATTCGAACACCTTGGCCGCGAATGGTATTGAAATCGCGAACGGCTTTGCTGGCCGCAGATACAAGGCCGGCAAAGGCTTTCCACTGCAGAGCATTGCCTGTTCGGCCGGCTTCCCATAAAAATCCGGCGTTTGTTTCGTTGCCCAATTGGACAAATTGAGGCCCAATGAATTCGTCATCCAAAACCTGCAAAACTCGAAGCGTGTAGCGGTACAGGCTGTCTTGCAATTCCTCGTACAAGGTGTTTTCCCAGGCCTTGGGTTTGCTCTGTTGAGCCGGGTCGGCCCACTTGTCGCTGTAATGGAAGTCGAGCAAATAGGGGATTCCCAAGGCTGCTGCGCGACGGGCCAAGGCTCGAACGGAGTCCAATTGAGCGGCTTCAATGATGGGGTCGCCATTGCCCACCGGGTTGTGGAACAGCCGAAACCGCAGCAGGTTGCAACCCTGATCTTGGGCAAAGCCAAACAGGTCGGAAATGGGAGTTCCTTTAGCCGTTTGGTAGCCTACATTTTTGTCTGCTAAAAATGATTGATAGGACAAATCAAGCCCCGTGTAATAGGGGTGATCAGGAGGGCTGGGAACAGGCTCCTCCTTGCAAGCGGGCAAGAACAGCAGGGCTGTCACCAGAAGGGCTAGCAGTAATCTCATGCCGGTTCGATGCGGAATCCGGCTGAAGACACAGCGTCTATTACGCACTGGGCATCAGCTTCATCTTCCAATTCTACGCTCAGGATTTTCTCGGGATTCTCGGTGTCAACGCTCCAGGATTCAATTTCGTCAATTTGATTCAAGGCAGGCGTTACCGAGGCGATGCATCCGCCGCAATTGATATTGGTTTTAAAGGTGTATTTCATGGTGCTTTTGCAAAGTTCGCCTCAAACGCAGAGAATTGGAAACAACTGAGATCGAACTCATGGCCATAGCGGCACCGGCCACCATGGGGTTTAAGGTCCATCCGAATAGGGGAATGAAAAGACCGGCGGCTAGGGGGATGGCCAATGCATTGTATGCGAAAGCCCAACCGAGGTTTTGTTTTAAGGTGCGCAAGGTTTGACGGGATATGAATAGGGTTTCTGACAGGCCTTCTAGCTGACCTGTCACCAGTGTAATGCCTGCGCTCTGTTTGGCCAGATCGGTACCCGTACCCATGGCAAAGCCGGTTTGGGCCAGAGCCAATGATTCTGCATCGTTGATGCCATCGCCCACCATTCCGACTTGCCTATTCTGGGTTTGCAAACCTTTGATAAATTGTGCCTTGTCTTCAGGTTTCATGCCTCCTCGATAGTGAGTAATGCCGCATTTCTGGGCCGCTTCTTTGACGGCCAAGGGCTGGTCGCCGCTCATCAAATGCAGGGTTAAGCCCTGTTTTTGCCATTCTTTGCAAACGGCCGCGGCCTCGGGCTTGAGGGCATCGGCAATCGCCAATAGGGCGTAAAAGTCATGGTTGTATCCAAGGGCGACCAAGGTGTATCCCGCTTGTTCCCATTGTTTGCGTTTTTCTTGCCATTCATCGGGTAAAGAATAGCCTTTTGACAACAGGTATTCCAAGGATCCGATGTGCACGCTATGCCCTTCCCAACTTGCGCTCATGCCCAATCCTCTTTGAGCGCGCAAGTCTAGCAAGTCCAAAGGCTGAGCTTCGTGCGAGGCCCAGGTTCGTTGCGGATTTTTCAGTCCTTCCAAGATGGCTTTTGCTAGCGGATGCTCGGATTGCTTTTCGAGTGAAAACAGCAAACTGGATACGGCTTGGTTGTTCCGACTTAGGCCATCGACAACTTGAGGTTGGCCGATGGTCAGGGTGCCGGTTTTGTCCAATACTAAATCGGTTAAGGTAGCCGCTTGTTGGAGTGCCTCGGCGTCTTTGACCAGAATGCCGCGGCTGGCGGCATGTCCTAGACCAACGGTTAAAGCGGTAGGGGTGGCCAGGCCCAATGCACAGGGGCAGGCGATAATTAAGACATTGATAAGGGCTAACAGCCCTTGTTGGTTGTTGCCAAATGCTATTGTCCAGATCAAGAAGGAAGCTAAGGCTAAGCCGATAACCACGGGGACAAATATGGCAGCCACCTTGTCTACCCATTTTTGAATGGGCGCTTTTGAACCCAAGGCTTGGTCGACTCG
>JALRLA010000291.1 GCA_023254645.1 Bacteroidia bacterium | reverse complement strand
ATGGGAATCATGCACTTAGTCATCGCTGATACCCTGGAGCAATTCCCCGGTTGGGAACTCGATCTAGAGGGGTCCAGCATCGATTCGGTAGCCAGTTTTTACAAAAAATTCAAGCCGGAGAACCGCCCCTTTCATTTTATCAAAAGAGGCCTCTAGCCTTTTCGGCTAACCTATATTTGAAGCATGAACGCTTGGATCCAAGCCGCCCGTTTGCGAACCCTTCCTTTGGCCCTTTCGGGCATCGGTTTGGGCTCAGCTTATGCGTATTTGTTGGGTCTTTTCCAACTGGAAATCATGGCTTGGGCCTTGCTTACGGCTACGCTTTTGCAAGTGTTGTCCAACTTCGCCAACGATTACGGAGATTTCGCCAAAGGCACCGACCAAGGACGAAACGACCGCAGTTTGGCCAGTGGTAGCCTGTCGCCTGCAGCCATGAAGCGTGCCCTATTCATCACGGCCTTGTTGGCACTTGCGAGCGGTCTTGTACTTTTGTTCCGCTCACAAGCTTTGTGCCTCATTCAGATGCATCATTTGTACATGTTGCTGGGCTTGGGCCTTGCGGCCATTGCGGCGGCAATCTTGTACACCGTGGGCTCTTCTGCCTATGGCTACAAGGGCCTAGGTGATCTGTTTGTCTTTGTTTTTTTCGGGGCTGTTCCTGTCTTGGGCACGGTGTTGCTCATGGGGGGCGATCCTTATTTGCCTTACCCACCCAGGTGGTTCACCACGGCCCTTTACCCGGCCATCGCCATGGGTTGTTTTTCGGTGGCCGTTTTGAACGTGAACAACTACCGCGATTTGGACAGTGATGCCGCCGTTGGCAAACGCACCTTGGCGGTTCGATTGGGCGCTTCCAAAACCTTACATTACCACCGCATCCTCTTGATTTCGGGATGGATTTGCCTGGCCTATTCCTTTCACGAGCAGATGCGCGAATTCTTCCAAATTCCCGCCTTGGGAAGCGGCGAATCAGCCCTAGTGTTCGGTCTGTTTGTGCCTATTGCCTTGCTTTTGGCCCAGCATTTTTCAGCGGTCAAGCGCTGCCAACCCGGCGATCGTGAAGCCCTAAATGCCCAATTGAAAAAACTGGCCATCAGCACTTTGCTGGCGGTCATTCTCTATAGCTTATTGGCTCTTTACGTTCGCGAAGCCCTAGCCTCTCCCTTTTGATGTTCACCCTCGACATATTGCCCCACACCTTGAAGTTCATCAAGCCGGCCAAAACTAGCCGTGGGGAGTATGCCGAGAAGACCGCTTGGATTTTGGTCTTGCGCGACGAAAAAGGCTCTTTTGGCCTGGGCGAAGCATCGCCCTTACACGATTTGAGCGTCGATGGCAAGGCCGACTACGAGGCCATCGTTCGGCAACTTGGTCCATTGAGTCAAGGCGATTTGCTCGACTTGCTCGACCGCTGGGCCCCCGGTAGCCCCGAGGCTTTGCCGGCCCTTCGCTTTGCCCTGCACTGCGCCATGCGGCACTACAAGTCATTCGACGATACCCTGGGTTACGCGGGTTCCTTTTCCAAAGGCGACAG
>JALRLA010000019.1 GCA_023254645.1 Bacteroidia bacterium | reverse complement strand
ATATCGATTTGTGTTGTGTGTTTGTTATCTGTGTTGAGCTGGATACAGCCATCGGCGATCCAGGCGCCCAAACGGGCTTGGTTTTGTAGGGAAAAGCTGTAGGTTTTGGCTTTCGGCTTGAATTCGCTCAGAGCGAGGGTGGTTTCCGGGTCGTCGGCGCAGTAAATGAAGGCCTGTTCTGGGCCTTGATTCTGTGTGATGCGCATTTTGCTCGCTCGGTACGCTTGCATGCTTCCGTAGCGCTCCAAGTGGTCGGGGGTGATGTTGGTGAGTACAGCAATGTCCAATCGCAAGTCGTAGCAGTTGTCAAGCTGAAAGCTGGACAGTTCCAATACATAGGCATCGTGCTGCTCTTGGGCCACTTGGCGAGCAAACGATTGACCGATGTTGCCACCAAGTCCCACGTTCCACTCGGCCTGCTTGAGCACATGGTAGATCAAGCTGCTGGTCGTGGTTTTGCCATTGGTTCCGGTAATGCCGATCAACAGCGCGTCGGTGTAGCGGGCGGCGAATTCGATTTCGGAGAGAATGGCAATTCCTTTTTGGATGGCCGCAGCAACGGGAGCTGCTGTATCGGGAATGCCGGGGCTTTTGACCAAAACATCGGCAGCCAATACTGTTTCCATGCTGTGTTGGCCTTCTTCCCATTCCGCCCCGCAAGCCTCGATTTCGCGCTTGTAGCGATCGGCAATCTGGCCTTTGTCAGATACCCATACGCGGAAGCCTTGGGCCATGCCCAAGACTGCAGTGCCTGCACCGCTTTCTCCTGCTCCGAGTATGACCAACAAAGGCTTCATGAATTATCTGAGTTTGATCAGCGCGAGCGTGGCCAGGACCAGAATGATGGTCACGAGCCAAAAGCGCAAGGTGATTTTGCTTTCGGGGATGTTGAGTTTTTGGAAGTGGTGGTGCAAGGGCGACATCAAGAACACGCGGCGACCTTCTCCAAAGCGCTTTTTGGTGTACTTGAAATAGCTCACCTGCAGAATCACGCTCAGGCTCTCAGCGAAGAATACCCCGCAGAGAATGGGAAGCAACAATTCCATTTTGATGATGATGCTCACGGCCGCAACCGCACCACCCAAGGCCATGCTTCCGGTGTCACCCATGAAAACTTGAGCGGGGTATCCGTTGTACCACAAGAAGCCCAGGCAAGCGCCAATGACGGCCGCCAAGAATACCACTACCTCGCCACTTTCGGGCACGTAAATGATGTTCAAGTATTCGGCAATTTTGACGTTACCAGCGGCGTAAGCGAGAATGCCCAATCCGCCGCCAATAATAGCGGTTGTGCCAGCGGCCAAACCGTCAATACCATCGGTCAAATTGACAGCGTTGGTCACGGCCATGCATACCACGATGATCACGGGAATAAAGACGATCCAAGCGTTTTGCGCACCGGGTATCAAGTCGGTATAGCTCAAGCGATGCTTGGTGATGGGCAAGTTGGTCTCCAAGGGAATTTGGGCTTGGCTGTGGGCGTAGTCAATGACAATGGCGATCAATACACCGAGCATCAATTGGCCAATCAACTTGGTTGTGGCCTTCATGCCTTCTTTGTCTTTTTTGAAGACCTTGATGTAATCGTCAATGCCCCCGATGACACCCATCCATACCGTGGCGATGATCATCAAGATCACGTAAATGTTGTCCAATCGGGCGAATAAGAGAGTCGGTAATATGACGGCCAAGATGATGATTAGACCGCCCATGGTAGGGGTGCCTTTCTTCTGCATCTGACCTTCCAATCCCAGGTCGCGAATGGTTTCGCCGATTTGCTGCTTTTGCAACCAGCGAATGATGCCCTTGCCAGCCCAGAGGGCCAACAATAAGCTGAGAATACCGGCCAGCGATGCGCGAAATGAGATGTATTGGAATACACCGGCTCCGGCTATATGAATGCTGTCGAGGTATTTGAACAAGTGATAAATCATAAGCGTTAAAACAAGAGTTGGAAGAGTTCGTGCAAGACGGCTTTGTCGTCGAATTCATGACGAACTCCTTGAATTTCTTGGTAGGTTTCATGGCCCTTGCCAGCGACCAAAACCACGTCTCCGGGCTGGGCCAACAAAAGGGCAGTTTTGATGGCTTCTTTGCGGTCCAGGACCTGAAGCATTTTCTTGTAGTGCTGAGCAGGAACGCCAGCGGCCATATCGGAGATGATGGCATTGGGGTCTTCGCTGCGCGGATTGTCAGAAGTGAATACCGCTCGATCGCTGCCCTCGACGGCGATTCTCGCCATCTCTGGCCGTTTCTCTCGGTCACGGTCGCCACCACACCCGACGACACTGATCAAATTCACGCCGCTTTTGCGTATGTCGTTGATGGTTTTAATGACGTTCAATAAGGCATCTGGCGTATGGGCGTAATCGACAATGGCAGTGATGTTGTTGGGGCCTTGAATGGCTTCGAACCGTCCATTGACTCGGGGCAAAGCGCTCAAAGCAGGCAATACCTCTTCTTCGCCCTGGGTGAGCAGGAAGGCGGTGGCATAAACGGCTAGCAAGTTGCTGGCGTTAAAAGCGCCTACTAGAGGCGTCCATAATTCCTGACCTTGAATTTGCAAGAGCATCCCTCCCAGGTCGTGTTCCATGATTTTTACCCGGAAATCAGCCGTGGTATTCATGGCGAAGGTGTAGCGCATGGCCTTGGTGTTTTGCAGCATGACCGAGCCGTTTTTATCGTCTCGGTTGGTCAAGGCAAAGGCCGAGGCAGGCAAGCGGTCAAAGAAGGACTTCTTGGCCTTGATGTAGGCGTCGAAGGTCTTGTGGTAATCCAGGTGGTCGTGGGTGATGTTGGTGAACACGCCGCCAGCAAAAGGAACGGCGGCGATGCGGTTTTGATCGGCCGCATGGGAGCTCACTTCCATGAAGCAGTGCGTGCAACCGTCTTCTACCATTTCGGCGAACAAGCGGTGCAGACCCACCACATTCGGTGTGGTATGGGTGCTTTTCAATACCCGTTCCCGAATGCGGTTCTCTACAGTAGAAACCAAGCCACAGTCAAATTCCATGCGTGAGAACAAGTCAAACAGCAGGGTGCAAACCGAGGTCTTGCCATTGGTGCCGGTGACTCCTACAATCACTAGCGACTCGGCTGCGCGATCAAAATAGTTCAAGGCCAGATGACCCAGTGCTTCGGGTACATCTGAACAAGAAAGAATGGCCACCTGAGGGTGTTGTTCTGCGAACGCGTTCAAACCGTCCCACCCCTCATTCACCAATACCGCTGAAACACCGGCTTGAGCCACCTGCTCCAAGAAAGAATGCCCGTCAACGCGCGTTCCGGGCATAGCGGCATACAAGAATCCAGAACCCGACTGACGGCTGTCAATGCTCAGGTCTTGAACCTCGACATGTCTATCACCCATCAAAGTGATGCCGCTGGTTTTGTGCAAGAGTTGGTTCAGGGTCTTCATCTTAGAATGGTTTCAAAACGAGGGTGACAGATTGGCCCTTGCTGATGCGTGAGCCAGCGGGCAGGCTTTGGGCGCTGATGCGGCCGTAACCTTCAAAGTCGACTCGAGCTCCTAGGCTGTTGAGTATTTCCAGGGCATCCCTTAGACCCATGCCTCGCAGTTCGGGCATAGTGCCGGGTTGCACGGGTGTTAGGCTTTTTAGACTCACAGAGTGCTCCAAATCGGTGGCGCTGATCCACCCTCCGTTGATGGTTCCAATCAAAGAAGAACTAATGCCAAGCTCATTCAGTAGGAGTTTTGTGGGTTCCAAGCGACCGCTCAAGATTTGTGGAACTGATGGTAAAGAAATATTTTGTAAAGCGGGTTGATTGGCGATATGACTCGCATAAATTCGGTCGGCGATATCTTTGAATACAGGAGCGGCAACCTGCCCTCCATATAAGTTTCTTCCCTTTGGTTCGCTGATCCATACTACAATCGAATATTGAGGGTTGTCAGCTGGGAAAAACCCACAAAAGCTCGAATTATACGCCCCTGTTTTGTAGCCATTTTTACCATTGCTGACCTTGGCGGTGCCCGTTTTGCCGGCGATTAAATATTCTGCATCCTTGATGGTTTGGGCTGTTCCGTTTTGGACGACTCCAATCATCATGCTTGTAATGACGTCAACGGTATTTTGACTGCATAGATGATTGTTCAATACAGTGGGCTCTTGCTGGCGTATGATGCGACCATCTTGTCTGATCTCTTTGACCAAAAAGGGTTTCATCAAAATGCCATTGTTGGCTATTGCGTTGTAGAGCATCAGAGTCTGCAACGGTGAAATGTTGCACTCATAACCAATGCTCATCCACGGAAGGGTCGTTCCGGACCATGATTTTTTATTTGCTGGGTTGTGGATGAGTGGAGCATTCCGGCCTGGAATGTCGAAATCTAATGGCTTGTTGAATCCCATCTCCAATGCTCGTTGAATAAATTTGGCTCGATTGGAGTTGTAGGCATTGTAAACAAAGGTTGAAATTCCGACGTTTGATGATTGGATATAAGCCTCCTTTAAGGTCATGAATGGACTTTTAGGCGTATGGTCATCAAACATGTCTCTGTCGTAGAAGTGTTTGACTCCATTGCCAACCCGAACGCTATCCTGGGCCTTAGCATAGCCGTCTTCGAGCAGGTTTAAAACGGAATACAATTTGAAGGTAGAACCTGGTTCAGAGTATTGGTCAATGGCGTAATTCTGGGACTCGTAATATTGGCCGTCAGATCCTCTTTTAAGATTGGCCATGGCCTTGATTTCTCCCGTTTTTACATT
>JALRLA010000011.1 GCA_023254645.1 Bacteroidia bacterium | reverse complement strand
CCTACTCCGTCAACAACTCGATTGCAATCGATTGGAAACAATCGCAATTGCAGATCAGAAAACCCGGATCAACCTCCATCAAATCCCTTTCCTATGGAATAACCGAACTTAAAAAAATCACCTGCCTAAAAGACAACACGGGCACCTATTATTTGCTAGAGTTTTTTGAGTGGGACGGGGGGCAATGGGTAGAGAAAAAGACCCTGTTTTCTGACCAACTAGAAGTCGTGTATTAGCGATTCGGAATTGGCCGATCGACAATTCGATTCTGCACCTACAAGCGCCTTGGCCTAAATTCGCGGTCATGCGATTTTTGCTGTTCATTACCCTGAGCGCCGCGGCCGCGGCCAGCGCTCAAGTACCCGAACTCTACATACCTTGGGAAAAGGGCAACCAAACCCGTTCGGCCGAGAACCCCTTATACTGGAAAAACAAAGCCCCGAATGCGGGTTATTGGCAGCAAGACGTTTACTACAAAATCAACGCGAACTTGGACGATTCGGCCGAGGTCATTACCGGTACCTTGGAGTTGACCTACTACAACAACTCGCCGCACACCTTGACCGAGGCCTATTTTCACCTCTACCAAAACTCCTTTACGCCCGGTTCTCTCAACCATGAGCTCTATTTGAAGAACCACGAAAAGCCTGAATTTGGCCCATACGAAGAGCAGGGCAAGGGCACTGAAATTGTCTACCTCGGGGTAGGCGGGGAGGCCATCGACAACTACAGCATCGATTACACGGTGATGCGCGTCCCATTGCCGCAGGCTCTGGAAAGCGGCGATTCGACCACCTTTCAAATTTGGTTCAAAACCTACTTTGACCGCGGCAGTTTGCGCCGGCGCATGAAGGTCTATGACCACCATGGCATCAAGCACTTCAACACCGTGCATTGGTACCCCCGCATCTGTGTTTACGATCCCGTCTTTTCATGGGAGACCACCCAGCACTTGGAAAAGGAATTCTACGGCGACTTCGGGTCATACGACGTCGAAATCAACCTCCCGCAAGAATACGTGGTAGAAGCCACCGGCCAACTTCTCAACCCCGAAGAGGCTTACCCCGGCGATTTGCGCCAGCGATTGGACATCAAAAACTTTGCTGACAAGCCCATAGGTGAGGCTCCCTCTATCATCACTCCCCGCACCGGTGCGCGCAAGTCTTGGCGCTACCACGCCGACAATGTGCACGATTTTGCCTGGACGGCCGACCCCTCGTACCGCATTGGCGAAGTCACCTGGAACGGTATACAATGCATTGCTTTGGCTCAAGAAAACAACGCCGGCGGGTGGCAACCTACTGCCCAGTTCGTGGCTGATGTCGTGCGATTATACAGCGAAGATTTCGGCCTGTACGAATACCCCAAAATGGTCGCGGCCGATGCGGCTGACGGCATGGAATACCCCATGTTGACATTAGATGGCGGCCACTGGCCCAGCCACCAAGGCTTGATTGCCCATGAGGTGGGTCACAACTGGTTCTTCGGTATGCTCGGTTCGAACGAGACCTACCGCGCCAGCTTGGACGAGGGTTTCACCCAGTTTTTGACCGCTTGGTCCATGAACGCTTTGGTGAAAGAACCCATGGCCGAGTACAAGCGCGCCTTCGCCGGATACATGGACGATGCCCTCGATTTCGAAGACCCCTCACTAGCCACCCATAGCCACTATTTCAACGATGCCGTTGGCCATGGCGGCGGAAGCTTAACAGCTCTTCCTGTGATCGAAACACAAGCGGGAGACGTATCTGCGTTTATTCCCACCAACGTGATTTCCATTACCGATGGTCAGATTTTCTTAGAAACAGAACTTTTCTTCTCCG
>JALRLA010000421.1 GCA_023254645.1 Bacteroidia bacterium | reverse complement strand
CATGGTAAAGGCATTGTGGAAACTGTCTTTTTGGGCGGCAAATTGAGCCGAAGTTCCAATGCCGTTGCAGCTGCTATAACTCCCTGCACCACATCCATAGCTCCACAAAAAGGAGGATGATTTTTGGCTGCTGAGGTAATCCAATTTGTCAGAGGTGCTCGACAAGGGCAGCAAAGCCGCAAAATTGTGGTAGCCAGATGAGGCCAAGTTTAATCCTGTGAAGTTGTTGTCAATTATGGCCTTCTTTTGGAAGTTATCGCGGGTTAAACCCTTGTGCCAATTCAGGCTGCGCTGCAGGTATTGACGGGTTAATGCGGTGTCATCTGTGCTGAAAACATCCATTTGGAACATGTCCAATCGGCCCATATCCAGCTCTACCTCGTTAGCAATGACGCTTTGGTCGAATTTGCCATCACCTGGAACGTTGTGGTGTCGGGTTTGATTGCCAGTGGTGCAGGTTACGTTGTCATCGGTATAGGTGCCTTTCAGGTCTCCGTAATAGGCGTCTGCAGGCCAAGCTCCGGTGTGGTTTCCTACTCCTTCAACGTGCCCGTCTGGCGGTGGGCGATCTCCCGAACTGGAGAAATATCCGCTGTAAGGGACCGGTACATGGCCGATGATATATAAGGCCTTGGGTTTGAAGGGGCTGTTGTTGCAGAAACTGACAATTCTGGTTTTGACGGCCGAGGCCGATTCGCCTCTACCTGCATAGAGAATGTCGCTGAACCAGCCACGGGCCAATAAACTTTGCTGTAGCTCCTTGATTTCGCTCGCCAAAGCCACCTGGTAGGAGCTATCGATCAAGAGCAAAATGTTCCCACGCTCTGGACGGCCAAAAAACCAACTGCTATCAGAGG
Source organism: Bacteroidia bacterium (assembly GCA_023254645.1). GTDB lineage: Bacteria > Bacteroidota > Bacteroidia > NS11-12g > UBA955 > JALRLA01. Next base: position 5,483 of record JALRLA010000421.1, on the reverse strand, counting down.
CCGATCGAAAAGCCTGATTTCCGGCATAGGCAAAGCCAAAAGCTTCGAAAGCACCACCTGTATTGACTTTGGCTACGAGGTATTCCATGGCCTGGCCTGGCTGGAGATCAGAGTCAATCCATAGCGTATCTCCATTGGGTCCGGCCAAGGTGGTCAAGGGATCACCCCAAGCCCCATTGGGATGGATCAAGTCTCGTTTGTAGATGCGGTAATTGCCGCTGTAGGTCTCGGGTTCCCAAGTGAGTTTTAGGCCATTGTCTCCAAGCGCGGTGGCATTGAATCGGTGAACTTGAGTTTTGGCGACTTGAGCTTGCAATGAACCCATTCCCAAACCCAAACAAATCATCAAAACGAAAGGGTGATTTTTCATGGCTCAGCAATTATACAAAAGGCCCCGCAGAAAGGGCGAAATGCCTTAAATTTGTCGCGCTACTTAGGCCATCTATGCGATGGCTGAAGAAGCGTTATTGGTACAACGTATCTTATGGAGAAATTAAGTAATCGATCTAAGTTAGTGGTCAATAAGGAGATGAGTTTTAAGGAGCGCATCTATTTGCCCGCTATCTTGAAAGGAATGTCGATCACCTTGAAGCACTTTTTTAAGCCTGCTGCAACGGTGAAATACCCCGAGCAAACCCGACCGATGTCGTCCATTTACAGAGGTCAGCACGTGTTGAAACGCGATGAAGACGGCAAAGAACGTTGCACAGCCTGTGGTTTGTGCGCCGTTGCTTGCCCGGCAGAGGCCATCACCATGGTGGCTGCTGAGCGCGAAAAGGGCGAGGAGCACTTGTACCGCGAAGAGAAATACGCTTCGACCTATGAAATCAATATGCTTCGCTGCATTTTCTGTGGTTTGTGCGAAGAAGCTTGCCCCAAACAAGCCATTTTCTTGACCGATCGCATTGTTGACGCTGACTTTGGTCGCGGTGAGTTCATCTATGGAAAGGACAAGTTGGTAGAGCCGGTTGACGAGCGTGTTGACATTAGCCAGCGCCAAATTTGGTCTTATAACAACGAAAACGCATGAGTGCTTTGCCTATTCCTTTCTTGGTTCTGTCCTTCATAACCATTTTGTGCGCTTTGTATGTGGTGACAAGCAAGAACCCAGTGCACAGTGTATTGGCTTTGATTGTTGCTTTTTTTAGCATCTCCGCCCACTACGTATTGTTGAACGCCCAATTCTTGGCCATCGTCAATCTAATGGTCTATGCAGGGGCGATCATGGTTTTGTTCTTGTTCGTACTGATGTTGTTGAACCTTGGCAAAGCAGCCGAACCCATTAAATCGAATGCTTGGGCCTTGGCCTCGGCTATTTCTGCTGGAAGTTTGCTGTTGATATTGACCGCGGCCTTTCAAAAGAGTGGAGAGCAAGTGTACCGCAATCCCTCCGAAACGGTGGGTTTGGTCAAGAATTTGGGCAAGGTGTTGTTCGGAGAATATTTGATTCCCTTTGAATTGACCGGTGCCTTGTTCATTGGCGCTATGGTGGGAGCGGTGTTGTTAGGCAAACGCGATTCTGGTGATCACGAGTCTTCAGCCTTGGCCGAAGAGAAAGGAGCTTCCTCATGAATACGGTATTTCAACAGGTGGATATCAGCCACTACATTTATCTCAGTACGGTGCTCTTCAGCATAGGCTTGTTTGGCGTATTGTTTCGCCGCAATGCCATTGTCTTGTTGATGTGCATCGAATTGATGTTGAATTCAGTGAATCTGTTGTTGACCGCCCTGTCTACCTACATGGGAGACGCAGGTGGGCAGCTTTTCGTGTTTTTCATCATGGTTGTAGCGGCGGCTGAAGCAGCTGTGGGCTTGGCCATCCTTGTCATGGTGTACCGCAATACGCGCAACACCACGGTTAATTTCTTGAGCAACCTGAAAGGATAAGCATGAATTTGTACATTTTACTCGCTCTGCCCTTGCTGGGATTCACCATCAACGGGTTGTTTGGCAAGCAATTGCCCAAGTTTGTAGTAGGCGCGTTGGCCAGTTCATTGGTGTTCATTCCCTTTGTGTTGGCTTTGACCCTATGGTCAGAAGTGAAAGACGCGGCTATTGTTAGTCAGCCTTTTACCTTCCTGCAAGTGGGCGACTTGAACATTGAGTTCAAGCTCATGCTCGATCGCTTGAGTTTGATCATGACCTTGATCATCACCGGCATTGGAACCTTGATTCATTTGTATTCCATGGCTTACATGGCTGATGATGCCGGCTATTACAAGTTCTTTGCTTATCTCAACCTGTTTATTTTCAATATGTTGATTTTGGTATTAGGAGCCAACTTCATGATGTTGTTCTTTGGATGGGAAGGGGTAGGACTTTGCTCGTATTTGCTGATTGGTTTCTGGTACCACAATCCTGACTTTGGATACGCCGCTAGAAAGGCTTTTGTGATGAACCGCATTGGTGACTTGGGCTTGCTATTGGGCTTGTTCATGATCATTCAACATTTTGGTAGTTTGGACTACCAGGTCGTGTTTTCAGAAATAGCTAAAGTGTCTCATCCACAATGGGTATACACCAGTATTGCTGTTCTCTTGTTTGTGGGTGCCATGGGTAAAAGTGCCCAAATTCCCCTCTATACTTGGTTGCCTGACGCGATGGCGGGTCCCACACCGGTTTCGGCCCTGATTCACGCGGCTACCATGGTGACGGCCGGCGTTTACTTGGTGGTTCGCAGTGAAGTGTTGTACGCTTTGGCGCCTATGGCTCGCGATTTGATCTTGTATGTAGGCTTGGCGACCAGTTTGCTGGCGGCCTTCATTGGATTGAAGCAGAACGATATCAAGAAGGTATTGGCCTATTCAACGGTTTCCCAGTTGGGTTTGATGTTCATTGCCCTCGGATGCGGTGCTTACTCGGCAGCCATGTTCCATTTGGCTACTCACGCTTTCTTCAAGGCCTTGTTGTTCTTGGGCTCCGGTTCGGTGATTCACGGAATGCACCACGAGCAAGACTTTCGCAAAATGGGAGGTCTTCGCAAGGCGATGCCACTGACCTATGTGACCTTCTTGATAGGGACCTTGGCCATCTCTGGATTCCCCTTCTTGTCAGGATTCTTCTCCAAAGATGAAATTTTGCTGCACACGTTCCACCACAGCCCCTGGGTCTATGGTTTGTCTGTGTTTTCAGCCGGTTTGACAGGGATTTACATGTTCCGAATGTTCTTCTTGACCTTCCACGGAAATTATCGAAACGATCATTACGCTTTTGAGAAGGTGCACGAAAGCCCTTTGCTGATGACCATACCCTTGATGGTATTGGCTGTTTTGAGCATAGCCGGTGGTTTGTTGAATTTGCCCCATTACTTGAGCCACTCCAATTCAGAGGCTTTGGCTCACTGGTTGGAACCACTCTTCGTATTCGGTGATGCCGCTGTTCATGTGGAGCCCTCTACGGAATGGGCACTGTTGGGTGTGGCTGTTTCGGTTTTTGTCATCGCTTTCTTCTGGATGAGACAGAAATACGTGGTTCAAGGTCAAGTTGCAGAGAACGATGATCAGATGACAGGCTCTGCCAAACTCTTGGCTCATAAATTTTACGTAGACGAACTCTATGATTCCTTGTTTGCTAAGCCCTTGCAGGCTTTAGGGGCTTGGACTTACAGGGTCTTGGACCGCAAAGGCTTTGTGGCCTTTACCGATTTGATGGGCAAAGTCACGCAATGGAAGGGCCAAACCTTGGCTCGCATTCAAAGCGGAAACATCGAATTGTATTTGATCATTATGGTGCTGGCTGCAGCATTGATGTTGGGTATTGAATTGTTTGCATAATGGAACTGATCCTTATTCCCCTGATTTCTGCCGCTTTGGCCTATGGTGCCGGCCATAAATTGAATCGTAGCCTGGCTTTTGCCTTGTCGTTGATTCCAGGCGTAGTAGCCTTGTTATTCGGCGTTCATTCCATTGATGTTCCTTGGTTTTCTGATGACATTCGATTGGCCTTGAATCCTTCAGGTTGGGGCAACTTGATGCTGCTGTTGACCAATTTCTTGGTACCTGTGATTGTGTTGGCCGGTTGGAGAGAAGGAGAAAAGTTCTCCCTTCAAGTGGCCCTTACTTTGTTCATGCAAGCGGCGTTGAACGGGGTATTCATGGCCCAAGACGGTTTGACTTTTTACATTTTCTGGGAACTCGCCTTGATCCCCATCTATTTCTTGGCTTTGCTCTTTAGTGAAGGAGATCGCTTCGCAGTTACCTTGAAGTTCTTTCTCTACACCTTCTTGGGATCGCTGACCATGTTGGCCTCTCTTATGTACTTGTATAGCCTAACATCAGTAGGTGATGACGGTCACCACAGTTTTGCCTATACAGCTCTTCAGGCAGTTGAATTGAGCACGACAGAAGGTTTTTGGGTAGGTCTGGGCTTGTTTTTGGCCTTTGCGGTTAAAATTCCTCTGATGCCATTTCATGCCTGGCAATCCGACACCTACACCCAGGCTCCGGCTGGTGCGACCATGTTGCTTTCGGGCATCATGTTGAAGATGGGTTTGTACGGATTGTTTGTTTGGTTTATCGCTCTGGCGCCTGAATCGCTGCATTACGAACTGGTTCCCGAATGGTTTGACTTCCGAGACCTGATCATGGTCATGGGTTTAACAGGTTTGTTGTACGGTGCTTTCATCGCCATGCGTCAATCAGACGCCAAGCGCTTGATTGCGTTTTCCTCGCTTTCGCACGTGGGGTTGATAGCCATGGCTATGTTGACGCTGAAAAGTGATGGAGTCAACGGTGCTGTCTTGCAGATGTGGGTACACGGGGTGAATGCCGTCGGTCTGTTTTTGGTCGTGGATTTGATCGAGCGTCGCTTGGGTCACCGCGATTTGGACCAAATGGGCGGATTCGCGAAGTCGTCTCCATTTTTTGCAGCCACCGCTCTAGTCATCGTCTTGGGCACCGTTGCGGTTCCATTGACCAATGGTTTTCCAGGTGAATTTTTGATGCTGAAGGCGGTTTTCAATACGGGAACTGGCTACTGTGGAGTTTTGGCGGCCCTGACCATCATTTTCTGTGCGGTATATATGCTTCGCTTCTTCCAATTGGCATTCATGGGTCCAGAAAAAGGGTCCTTGTCTACCTTGGAATGGAACGAAAAGTTGGCCCTGTTGATCATCGGTGCGGCCGTTTTGTACACGGGAGTTCAACCCCAAATTATTTTGGATATGATTCAATCGAATACAGATAGCTGGTTAAATGCCATCGCTGAGAGTGGAGGAATATTGTCATGAGTGCATTATTGATTGTATTTGCTGCGGCCATCCTGGTGCTGTTTTTGGGCATCAATAAGCCTGAGTCGGCCATGAAGTGGCCATCGGTCATCCTGTTGCTTTTAGCGGGTTCGGTTGCACTTAGCGGAGTGGATCTGGCTACTTGGCTCACGGTACCCGAGAGCATGATCTCTTACTCGTCAATGGCTGGGCTACCTGCCAAACGGTTGAATAAGTCATCAGACGGCTCGCGGATGAACCACTCTGCCAACAGG
>JALRLA010000395.1 GCA_023254645.1 Bacteroidia bacterium | reverse complement strand
ACCGTAAAAGGTGGAACCGGCTGCATCGTAGAATACTTCGGCGAAGGTGCCAACTCTTTGAGCTGTACCGGTAAAGGCACCATTTGTAACATGGGTGCTGAAATCGGAGCGACCACCTCTACATTTGGATACGACGAATCGATGGAGCGCTACTTGCGCGCCACTGGTCGTGCCGAAGTGGCTGATTTGGCCAACGGCATTCGCGAGCATTTAAACGGCGATGCCGAGGTATACGCTAACCCTGAGCAATACTTCGATCAAGTGATCGAAATCAATTTGGACGAATTGGAGCCCCATTTGAACGGTCCCTTCACTCCAGATTTGGCAACGCCTATTTCCAAAATGAAAGAAGTAGCCGCCGCCAACGGGTGGCCGACCAAAGTAGAGGTAGGATTGATCGGATCTTGCACCAACTCTTCCTACGAAGACATCAGCCGCGCCGAGAGTTTGGCTCAACAGGTAGCCGCTAAGAACTTGAAAACCAAAGCTGAATTCACCATTACCCCTGGTTCTGAAGTGGTTCGCTACACCATCGAGCGCGACGGCTTCTTGGAAACTTTCGACCAAATTGGAGCCAAGGTATTCGCCAACGCCTGTGGTCCTTGCATCGGTATGTGGAACCGCGCAGGTGCAGACAAACAAGAGAAGAATACCATCGTTCACTCTTTCAACCGCAACTTCGCCAAGCGCGCTGACGGCAACCCCAATACCTACGCTTTTGTAGGCTCTCCTGAATTGGTAACGGCATTGGCCATTGCCGGTGATTTGACCTTCAACCCCTTGACCGATTCTTTGATCAATGAAAAGGGTGAGTCTGTGATGTTGGATGCCCCAACTGGAGATGAATTGCCCAGCAAAGGCTTTGATGCCGAAGATCCTGGATACGTGGCTCCCGCTGCCGACGGATCAGGTGTTTCTGTTGACGTAGCACCCGACTCCAAGCGCTTGCAGTTGCTGGATCCTTTCCAACCCTGGGAAGGCAGCGATTTGCACGGTTTGAAGTTGTTGATCAAAGCCAAAGGAAAGTGCACAACTGACCACATCTCCATGGCTGGACCTTGGTTGAAATTCCGTGGTCACTTGGATAACATCAGCGACAACTTGCTGATTGGTGCCATCAACTTCTTCAACGAGAAGCCCAACGAAGTGAAAAACCAACTGACCGGCCAATACGGTCCCGTACCTCATACCCAACGCGCATACAAAGCCGCCGGCATCGGTTCTTTGGTAGTGGGTGACGAGAACTATGGTGAAGGTTCAAGCCGCGAACACGCTGCTATGGAGCCACGCCACTTGGGCGTTCGCGCTGTACTGGTGAAAAGCTTCGCCCGTATTCACGAAACAAACTTGAAAAAGCAGGGCATGTTGGCCTTGACCTTTGACAACAAGGCTGATTACGACAAGATTCAGGAGAATGACAACATCGACATCTTGGGCTTGACCGAATTCGCCCCTGGCAAATCCTTGAGCTTGGTATTGAACCACGAAGATGGCAGCTCTGACACCATCACAGTGAACCACAGCTACAACGAACAACAAATCGAGTGGTTCAAAGCCGGTGGCGCCTTGAACATCATTCGCAAAGGTGTAGCCTAAGGCCATGAGCCAGGGAATGAAAAATCCCATTTCCTCTATACTAGCCTCTATGAGCGCCCAGCCGTACGGCTGGGCGCTTGGTGTTTTTATTGCCTTTCGCGTTTTTGCCTTTGCCTACTTCAACGGCAATTACATCGATTCCGATCAGTGTGTATTGGCTCAACAAGCTGAAGATTTTAGTCGGGGCCTGTATTACTCGCCCTATTTCTACGGGCAAGGTTACAACCTATCGATTGAAGCGTTGCTCGCATCGCCCTTGATCCAATTGGGCCTCAATCCCTTGTGGGCCTTGCCCTTGGTCACCGCCGCATTATCGGCCCTACCTTGGGTGCTGTTTTCACAAATTCCGACCAAACCCCAGCACCAAGCTTGGATACTGTTGAGTTCCTTTTTATGGCCCATTTCCTACACCCAAATCAGCTTGATGCCTCGTGGCTTTGTTCAAGGCATCGCACTAGCTTCAATAGGGCTCTTTGCATTCACTAAGGGGGTGAGATGGAGATGGACCATTTTCACCTTTCTATCTTGTGCCGCCCTCTTGGCCAACCCCAATTCGGCGCTCTTGTTAGCAGCAGCATTACCCTTTGTGCTGAAAGTCCTCAAGCCACGTGATCTATTGCCTGTAGCTTTGGGCCTACTCCCCGCTGCTGGCCTAATTGGGGCCTTGCATTCTTGGAGCTCTGAACTGGCAACCTTTTGGGTTCATGGCAATCCCAACCTCTCATGGACCTGGACCGTGGCCATCGAAAACCTCAGTGCCTTGCCTCAGAGATTGCAGCACTTGATTTGGCTTCCGGGATGGGCAGGTCTTGCTTTGAGTTTAGTCGTGCTGACCTGGCTTTTGATTCGCTTCCAAGCCCATCACGTGGGCCTCTTTTTGCTATTGGTCTTGCTCGCTTCGATGGGCTCGGCCAAATTAACTGATGGAACAGCCAACATCTTTTATTCGTACGGACGCTTCTTTTTGGCCATACCTCCGGCCTTGGCATTTGCCTTTGCGGTAGGTCATGCGGAAACCAAATTCAGTTTTCACCCTCTGTGGCTGCCCCTAAGCGCCGCTTATGCATTTGGGCTCTGGCACTTCAGCAGCATTCGCCATTTTGGAAATGTATACTGCCCCGTGATGGTTTACCACAGAGCCACATTTCAGGACCATGCGCGAGAAGTATTGCAGGCGAGTGAGTCATCTGATTGCATCATCATAGGCAATCATTGGGTCATAGAAGCCGGTAGTCAAGGATTTGGTTTGCTAGAAGATCTTCCCCCATCCTTTCGACCTGTATACGAACGACGCTTGTTTGAACTGCTGCCTTTGTTGGACAAAAGTTGCGATGAAATCCTATTGCTAGACATCGAATTGGACAAGCGCCCAGAAGTGCGCAAACATTCAGATTTGATTTGGACTGAAATCCCCAGCGCATTAGGCACCTTGTACCAAATTCGCACAAATCGCGAAAAGACGCTGCGCGAATTGTTGCAAATTCTGCAACTCACAAGCCCAAATTGGGATGGCAACAATTAGCCTTAACGGCCAGCAAATCGCCGAATGGCCTCGCGGGTATATAGCTGAGCGCACGCGTGCATATTCCCTGGATCACGCTGGAATCCGTTGCCATTTCGAACCACGATCATGTCCAGTTCAGGAATGCAAATGACGAACTGGCCTAAGTGACCTTGAAAGCAAGACAGCTTGTAGGTTTTGCCTCCTTCTTCCAAATCAAACAACCAAAAAGAATGGCCGTATTTGTGGGTCATTTCTCCGCCTAAACCGGGCAACTTGATCTCATCCAAAGGAATCTGAGCCATCGCTAAAAAGGCAGAGTCCACCAAGCCTTCGCCATGGTGCAAGACCAATCGGCCCAACTTGGCAAAATCGCGAGAACGAGCGTCGAAGCAACAGTAATTCAGCTCTTTTCCGTTTTCTCGGTCCAGCTGCCAAAGGGCGGGAGCCTCGGCTCCAATTTTCGACCACAACTCGCGTGAAGCAAAGGCTGAAAGTGACTCACCCAGGGCTTGACTCAGGGCCAAACCCACCAGCTGAGTGGCCCCACTCTGATATTCGTAATGGGTTCCGGGTTGGCGAACGACCGCAATTTCACGCATGGTCGCCTCAATATCCGATCCGTAATAGGCACGGGCTGTTATACCCATAGGGGCCGTATAACTCTCATTCCATTCCAGGCCCGCTGTCATGGTGATCAGATGGCGCAAAGTCAAGGCTTTAGCATGGGCTTCGTACTCGGGATTTTTTTGGCCAGCCAATTCGCCTACCCATGGCAGATAAGTTCGTACAGGCTCATCCCATGAAGGAATTTTACCTTGCTGAATGGCGATTTGTACGAGCATGGCCGTAATGGTTTTGGCCATAGAAAAGGAATTCGCTTTTTCTTCTTCGCCAAAAGGATCGAAGTAACGCTCCATCACCAAGGTATCTCGAAGAACAACCAAATAGGAGCCGCTATTCGTGCTCTCCAACATGGTTTGCAATTCCTCGCTGATGGGCTGCTCGAACCGATCTTCAGCCACTGCAAAGGGCCGAATCGCCTTGGGATCGTTCGCTATTTCACGGGTATCAAAGTCTTTCCAATCCAAGTAATGCGAGGTGGTTTGACCACGCAAATAGGTCAACTCAATTCCTTTGATCAGGTAGCGGTAGGGAGACAACCACATCAAAAAAACCAACAAGCCCAATGTGGCCGAGGCGTACAAAAGGGTTCGAAGTACCTTGTTCATGACATCAATGTTACGCAAAAACCACCTGAAATCGGGTAATTTTGTACGATGCCCATTTTGAAAAAATCTGCACCCTTTGTTTTGCTCATTGCTTTGTTTCTCTTGCCTTTGGCCGGCACATTCCTGTCTCCCAAAGGGATCCAGTGGAATCAAAGCGAGCACCCAGGATACCAACAGCAGTGGTTGGAAGAAAAACGAAGTGCCGATGGCACATGGCCTAGCTTCATGCGCAGTGCCTGGGCCAAAGCTGATCGAGCCCTGAGCGTTCGCAACCGAGCCGGATTTTTTGATACAATTTTGGAACTTGGTCCCCGCGATGTGGGAGGCCGAACCCGATCCATGTGGGTAGACCCCACTGATCCCAATGTATATTTAGCTGCGGCCATTTCCGGAGGAATTTGGCGCAGTGAAGACGCGGGCAACAATTGGACTCCCCTGAATGATCACGAAGTGAATCTGATGGCCAGTTGCATCACCCACAACCCCCAAAACCCCAAGTTGGTTTACTACGGTACTGGCGAAAGCCGAGCCAATAGTGCCGATGTGAATGGAGACGGGATTTTCAAAAGCACTGATGGGGGCAAGTCCTTCACCCAACTCAGTAGTACCATGGGCAAAGCGGGATTTTCCGACATCTGGGACATTGCTCATTCCCATACCGACAGCCTCACCCTATTTGTAGGCAGCCATACCCAAGGATTGCTTCGAAGCACTGACGGCGGTGCCACTTGGGAAACCGCTTTCAACGGGGGCAACAAACAAGTCAACAATGTGGTTTGCTTGCCCAGCGGCCGAGTAATCTTGAGCATGCAATCGAACCAAGTTTATTACAGCGATGAGAATGGAGCTCCTGGCAGTTTTGTAAAAGCAGAGTTCACCAATATGCCCGTAGCGGGAACCTACCGCCGCATCGAATCGCAAAGCTTCCGCGGGGGAAAGGCCACGGCCATCATGGGCGGGATCGAGCTCGACTTCACCAAGGTCCGGCTGGCCGAACCCAAGGCCAACATCGACCTGACCGCGATCATGGGC
>JALRLA010000355.1 GCA_023254645.1 Bacteroidia bacterium | reverse complement strand
GGCTTGATAGGAAAAAAACTGGGCATGACCAGCATGTTTGATGACAATGGTAAGCGCGTAGCTTGCACCGTCATCGAAGCGGGTCCTTGCGTGGTATCACAAATCAAAACCTCAGACAAAGATGGCTACAAGGCTATTCAGTTGGCTTGGGGCGATAAGAAAGAAAAGCACAGCGTAGCGGCTGAAATGGGTCACATGGCGAAAGCCAAGTCTAGCGCAAAGCGCAAGACTGTTGAATTCCGTGATAGCGATATGTCTGTCAATTTGGGCGACACTTTGGACGTCAGCATTTTCGAACTCGGCGAGTACGTTGATGTGGTAGGAACGTCTAAAGGTAAGGGTTTCCAGGGTGTTGTTAAGCGCCACGGTTTCTCTGGTGTGGGTGAAGCTACCCACGGTCAGCATAACCGTTTGCGAGCTCCCGGTTCAATCGGTGCATGTTCTTTCCCTGGACGCGTATTCAAAGGAACTCGCATGGCTGGCCGCACTGGTGGTGAGCGTGTGAAGTCTTTCAACTTGCAAGTATTGAAAGTTGATGCAGATCGCAATTTGGTCGTATTGAAAGGTTCAGTACCAGGTCATAATGGCTCAACTGTAATCATTGAAAAGTAATAGCATGGAAGTTAAAGTATTGAATCAAAAAGGTGCAGAAACCGGACGCAGTGTCCAGTTGTCAGCCGATGTCTTTGGCGTTCAGCCCAACGACCACGCCATCTACTTGGATGTGAAGCAGTTCTTGGCCAACCAGCGTCAAGGCACTCACAAGACCAAAGATCGTACTGAGATTAACCGTTCAACTCGTAAGGTGTTCCGTCAAAAGGGTACCGGTGGAGCTCGTCACGGTTCTTTGAAGAGCGGTATTTATGTGGGTGGTGCCCGTATTCACGGTCCCCGTCCTCGTGACTATTCGTTCAAATTGAATAAAAAATTGAAGCGTTTGGCTCGTTTGTCAGCTCTGTCATACAAAGCTCAAAACCAACAAATCGTTGTGGTTGAAGATCTTCAGATGTCAGCTCCTAAGACCAGCGAATTTGCCACTATGTTGAAAGCGTTGAATATAAACGGCCGCAGCCTATTCGTTACCGCTGACATGGACAAGAACGTTTTCCTTTCAGGTCGCAACATCATGGGTAACGTGGTTATGACTGCAGGTAACATCAATACCTACGAAGTCATGAAGGCGTCTCATTTGATTTTGACTGAAAGTTCTATTGCTAAAATTCAGGAGACACACGCAAAATGATACTCAAGAAGCCGTTGATCACTGAGAAAATGACTGCTATCATGGATAAGCGCGGTCAGGTTGGTTTCGTTGTTGACCATAAGGTCAGCAAAGACGAAATCAAGTCTGCTGTCGAATCTTTCTATTCGGTAGAGGTTGAATCAGTGAACACCATGATCGTACGGGGTAAAGCGAAGAGAAATCGTCGCACAGGCCAAATCTCGGGTTATACTAATAAGTATAAGAAGGCCATCATCACCCTCAAAGAGGGACATTCTATTGACTTTTACGAAAATATCTAATCATGGCAGTACGTCGTCTTAAACCAACTACTCCCGGTCAGCGTTTTCGCGTAGCGAACACGTTCACTGAGATTACCACTTCGACTCCTGAAAAGTCGTTGTTGGCCCCGATCAAGAAATCGGGCGGTCGTAACAATCAAGGTCGCACTACCATGCGTTACATGGGTGGTGGACACAAACGCCGTTATCGTATCATCGATTTCAAGCGCGATAACCATGGTGTAGCCGGAACGGTTCAAACTGTTGAATACGATCCTAACCGCACAGCTTTCATCGCATTGGTGGAATTTGAAGGTGGTGAAAAGCGTTACATCATCGCTCCTAATGGCATCCAAGTAGGTCAGAAAATTGAGCAAGGTTCTGGAGTTTCTCCAGAGGTTGGCAATTCTCTTCCTATGATTGAGATTCCCTTGGGTACCTTGATCCACAATATCGAAATGCAGCCTGGTCAAGGTGCTAAGATTTGCCGTAGCGCAGGTTCTTACGCTCAATTGATGGCTCGTGAAGGTAAATATGCGGTTATCAAGTTGCCTTCAGGTGAAAGCCGCATGGTATTGTCAGCTGGTCAAGCTACTGTTGGATCTGTATCCAACGGTGAGCATAGCCAGGTTGTGTTGGGTAAAGCTGGTCGCAAGCGCTGGTTGGGACGTCGTCCTCGTACTCGTCCTTCTGCGATGAACCCTGTCGATCACCCAATGGGTGGTGGCGAAGGCCGCAACAAAGGTGGTCAGCCACGTTCACGCAATTTGATCTATTCTCAAGGTCAGAAGACGCGCGATGTGAACAAAGCGAGTTCCAAGATGATCATCGAACGCAGAAAATCAAAGCGCAACAAATAATACTAAGATTGATTCAACATGGCAAGATCCATTAAAAAAGGGCCTTTCGTTAGCATCAAATTGATGAAAAAAGTTGATGCTTTGAACGAGGCTAATAAGAAAAGCGTTGTAAAGACATGGTCACGCGCAAGCCTGATCCTTCCTGACTTCGTAGGTCACACCTTCGCAGTCCACAACGGAAACAAATTCATCCCCGTGTACGTAACGGAAAACATGGTTGGCCACAAGCTAGGCGAGTTTGCACCTACCCGTACATTTAAAGGTCACAACAAGTAAGAGAGATGGAAGCAAAAGCAATTTTGAGAAACTGTCCGTTGTCACCACGCAAAATGCGTTTGGTAGCAGACATGGTGCGCGGTCAACGCGTTGAAAAGGCCTTGAACATCCTTCAGTGGAACCCAAAGCCCACCTACGCCATCTACTTGAGCAAATTGATCAAGAGCGGAATCGCGAACTGGGGACAAATGAACGGCGATGAGCGCATCGAGGATAGCGAACTCTACGTGAAGACCATCATGGTTGACGGAGGTTTGGCTATGAAGCGCTTGCGTACGGCTCCTCAGGGTCGTGGCTACCGCCAGAAGAAACGTAGCAATCACGTAACTATTGTGATTGATAGTCTGAAAAACTCTAAAAACGAAAGCGAAGCATAAACCATGGGACAAAAAGTTAACCCAATCGGACTACGTCTTGGCATCATTCGCGGATGGGATTCCAACTGGTATGGTGGAAAGAACTACGGCGATAAGCTGAGCGAAGATGAGAAGATCCGCAAGTACCTCCGCGTGCGCATTCCCAAAGGTGGAATTGCCAAGGTGGTAATCGAGCGCACATTGAAGCGCATTACCTTGACTATCCACACTGCTCGTCCAGGCATTGTAATTGGTAAAGGAGGCTCAGAAGTGGATGCTATTCGCGAAGAAATCAAGAAAATCACGGGTAAAGACGTTCAAATCAATATCAGCGAAATCAAGCGCCCTGAATTGGATGCTCAATTGGTAGGAGAGAACATTGCCCAGCAAATCGAGAACCGTTTCTCATACAAGCGTGCCGTGAAGAACGCTATCATGAACACCATGAAAATGGGTGCTGATGGTATCAAAGTTCGCATCAGCGGCCGTTTGAATGGAGGTGAGATCGCCCGTTCAGAAATGTACAAAGACGGTCGTACTCCTTTGCATACACTGCGTTCGAATATCGATTACGCTTTGGTCGAAGCCCAAACCGTATACGGTAAAATCGGAATCAAGGTATGGATTTGCAAAGGTGAAATTTATGGCAAGGTTGATTTGGCCCCTCAGGCTGAAACCGAACGCCGCAATTCTGGCCCCCGTGCTGATCGCCGCAATGATCGTCGCAACGATCGCGGTGGTGATCGTCGTAACAATCGTCGCAACGCTTAAGGAATATAACCATGCTTAGCCCAAAAAGAACAAAATTCAGAAAGCAACAAAAAGGCCGTGTAAAAGGTCTTGCTACCCGCGGTCACCGCGTGGTGTTTGGAAGCTTCGGTTTGAAATCCATGGAACCCGCTTGGATTACAGCTCGCCAAATTGAGGCGGCTCGTATTGCCTTGACTCGTTACATGAAGCGTGAAGGACAGGTTTGGATTCGTATTTTCCCCGATAAGCCCGTAACCAAAAAGCCTGCTGAAGTGCGAATGGGTAAGGGTAAGGGTGCTCCCGAATACTGGGTAGCCTGTATCAAGCCAGGAACCATCATGTTTGAAGTTGGAGGTGTGTCTGAAGAAATCGCCAAAGAAGGAATTCGCTTGGCTGCTCAGAAACTGCCTGTAGCTTGCAAGTTTGTCGTACGTCCCGATTATGTAGAGGAGGATTAAACCATGAAGATGTCAGAAATCAAAGCATTGCCTAACAAGGAATTGGTAGAGCGCTACAAGGCAGAAGTTGTTCGCCTTCAAAAGATGAAGTTCCAACACGCTGTCACTCAGCTCGATCAGCCTCACACCTTGGGGGAAACCCGCAAAACTATTGCCCGTATGCTTACGGAGTTGAACGCGCGCCGCGCCGAATCCGAAGCCCAGGCTTATTTGAAACAAATGAGTGAAGAAAACTAATGGAAACTGTTAGAAACGCCAGAAAAGAAATCATCGGCACGGTGACCAGCGCCAAAATGGACAAGACCATTGTCGTGTCTGTCGTGCGCAACGTAAAGCACCCCAAATACGGCAAGTACTTCAAGAAGACGAAGAAATTCACGGCTCACGACGAGACCAATACTTGCGGAGCCAATGATATTGTTAAAATCATGGAGACCCGTCCCTTGTCTAAAAACAAGCGTTGGAGATTGGTTGAAGTAATCGAAAAAGCGAAATAAGATGGTACAACAAGAAAGCAGACTGAGAGTAGCTGATAACAGCGGTGCCAAAGAAGTATTGTGCATCCGTGTGCTGGGTGGTACCGGCCGTCGCTACGCCTCTGTGGGAGACAAGATTGTCGTGAGTGTAAAGCACTCCATCCCCGGTGGCAACATGAAAAAAGGAACGGTTTCTAAGGCCGTCGTGGTACGCACCAAAAAAGAGGTACGTCGTCCCGATGGATCATACATCCGTTTTGATGAAAATAGCTGTGTATTGTTGAATACCAACGACGAGCCTCGTGGCACCCGTATTTTCGGCCCCGTAGCCCGTGAGTTGCGCGACAAGCAGTTCATGAAAATTGTATCATTAGCACCTGAAGTATTGTAAATCATGGCAAACAAGTTGCACATTAAAAAGGGAGATACTGTTAAAGCCATCGCTGGCGATGACAAAGGCAAATCTGGAAAAGTTTTGCGTGTAATCCCCTCCGAGAACCGCGCCGTGGTAGAAGGTCTCAACCTGGTTACCAAGCATTTTAAACCCAATGCTCAGAATACCCAAGGTCGCATTGAGAAGATTGAAGCTCCCATCCATTTGTCTAATCTTCAACTCGTAGTTGGAGGTAAGGAGACTAAGGTGGGTCGTAAGTTGAACGAAAATGGCAAAATCCAGCGCTTTGCAAAAGCCACTGGTGAGTTCATTAAATAATCACGAAGATGAGCTACGCTCCTAGATTAAGAAACAAATACAACGAAGTAGTTGTCAAGGGTATGCAAGAGAAGTTTGCATATGGCAACGTGATGGAGATCCCCAAAATCACCAAGGTGGTTTTGAACCAAGGTGTAGGTGCTGCTGTGAACGACAAGAAATTGGTGGATCAGGCAGTAGAAGAGATGACCAAAATTTCTGGTCAAAAGGCTCAACCTACGATCTCTAAAAAGGCCATTTCTAACTTCAAACTTCGTGAAATGATGCCCATTGGAGCTCGCGTGACATTGCGTAAAGAGCGCATGTATGAGTTCTTGGATAGGTTGATCACCATTTCTTTGCCCCGTGTTCGTGATTTCCAAGGTTTGGAGCCCAAAGGGTTTGATGGCCGCGGTAACTTCACCATGGGTATCACTGAACAGATCATTTTCCCCGAAATCGATATCGACAAGGTTAACCGCATTAACGGTATGGACATTACCATCGTTACTACGGCTAAAACAGACGAAGAGAGTTTGGAAATGTTGAAATTGATGGGATTCCCCTTTAAAAGCAAATAACCTAAAATGGCAAGAGAATCAATAAAGGCACGGCAGCGCAAGCGGGAAGCTATGGTAGCCCGTTACGCCGAGAAGCGCGCCCAGTTGAAAGCAGAAGGTGATTATGATGCCCTGCAGAAACTGCCCCGCAACGCGTCACCTGTGCGTTTGCGCAACCGTTGCAAAATCACGGGTCGTCCCCGTGGATACATGCGTACGTTTGGCATTTGCCGGAACCAGTTCCGTCAATTGGCCAGCGATGGTAAAATCCCTGGTGTAACCAAATCTAGCTGGTAATTTAAGACTATTAACATGACTGATCCTATGTCAGATTACCTTACCCGATTGCGCAACGCTATCAAGGCCAACCACCGTGTTGTCGAGATCCCTGCTAGCAATCTTAAGAAGGAAATGACTCGCGTGTTGTACGAGAAAGGCTATATACTCAAATACAAATTTGAGCCTACTGCCAACAACCAAGGTGTCATCAAAATCGCGTTGAAATACAACGCCCAAACCAAACAGAGTGCCATTACCTCTTTGAAGCGTGTGTCTACTCCTGGTTTGCGCAAGTATTCAGCCGCGAATGCAGTACCCCGCGTTTTGAACGGTTTGGGTATCGCTATCGTAACCACATCCAAAGGCGTTATGACTGACAAAGAAGCGCGTCAGCATGGTGTAGGTGGTGAAATTTTGTGCTTCGTAGCTTAATCAAAAAACAAAAAGAATATGTCACGTATCGGAAAAGCACCTATTAGCATTCCTGCCGGCGTAACCATAACGGTTTCTGCTGGTTTGGTTACTGCTAAGGGTCCAAAAGGAGAAGTGTCTGAATTCATTCGTCCTGAATTTGAAATTGCTCAGGCTGAAGGGGTTCTGACAGTCAAT
>JALRLA010000335.1 GCA_023254645.1 Bacteroidia bacterium | reverse complement strand
TGGTTTTTGATGACGAAGTTCTCGACGGGAAATTGGCCGAATACGATTGGCTGCATTTGCACCACGAAGATTTCACCGGCCAGTACGGAAAGTTTTGGGCCTCCTATTCCTCTGCCCCTTGGTACCAAGCCGAAGTAGCTGAATCGGAAGCCATGGCCGCCAAACATGGATACGGCAGTACCCGCGAGCTCAAGCGAGCCGTGGCCCAACACATTCGAGATTTTTGCCTAGGCGGTGGTTTTCTGTTCGCTATGTGCAGCGCCACCGACACTTATGACATTGCCTTGGCGGCTCAAGGTACAGACGTGTGCGAATCGGTATTCGACGGAACTCCTATGGACCCCCTAGCTCAGCAAAAGCTGGATTATGACGCCTGTTTCGCCTTCAAAGATTTTCGCTTGGAAACCAGCCCTTATGTCTACGAATACAGCAACATCGATGTAGACCCCAATGCGCGAGGCGTCACCGAAGAGAATGACCTGTTCACCCTGTTTGAGTATTCGGCCAAATGGGATGTCATACCCAGCATTCTCTGCCAAAACCACACGAGAACCATTCAAGGATTCATGGGCCAAACCACCGCCTTTCGCAAAGACTTGGTTCGAAGCGACGTGCTGATCATGGGTGAAAATGCCCTATTGAACGAAGCCCGATACATTCACGGAGAAATGGGAAAAGGCACCTTTACCTTTTATGGAGGCCACGATCCTGAAGATTACCAACACCTAGTAGGCGAACCTCCCACCGATTTGAATTTGCACCCCAATTCTGCGGGATACAGACTCATCCTCAACAACATATTATTTCCTTCGGCTCAGAAGGAAAAACAAAAGACTTAACCTCGGGGATCAACCAAGGTAAACACTCGGCTCAGATTGAAGCCAAAGCGAATGCCCGCATTGTTCCACTGAGTGGTGTTGCGCGTCAGGAATAGGTTTTCGCTGAGCCCAATGGAATTCGTGAATCCCATTTGAAATACGTGGCCACCGGTTTCCACATCCATACCGATGGAAAAACTGTTGTAGAATGTTCCTTTGTCGCTCAAGACGGGAATCCACTCCAGGTTCAAAGAACTGCGCATGGTAAGCTTGTGCCTCATGCCCAAGCCAAGGGCAAATTGCGTATTGGGAACCGCTACGTTTACCCAGTTGTAATGCACCACTGAAGGAACCACTTGCAGGCTCAATTTCTCGTTGAATTTCCGACCCACTATGACTTGACCAACATAGGCCAATCGCTCCACCAAAGAGGGCTCTGCCGTATAGTTTTGGTTTCGGTAAGCCGCTGAAGCAACGGTCAAAACCGAAACGGGCGACCCGCCACCGCGCATTTGTTGAACCCATTTGATCTTGGCGTAACCGTCTATGGTTTTTTCAACGGGGCTTCGCCCTAAACCCAGAGTAACCTTTGGGGTTAAGCCGTATTCGCCACCGATGCGAATGGTGGCCAAATCCAAACCAAAGGCATTGGATGCTCCACTGTTGAGAGCGCCAAAGCGGTGCTGGATTTTGAAATCAAACACTCCTTCACCCAATGTCTCCACGCTTTGCAAATTCACCACCCGAGTGGTTTTGAAGGCGAAGTTCACAGGTGTTATAACCGGCTCTGAGGGCATATCGCCCAACAAATCATCTTGTGCCGACAAGGAAGACGCCACCAACAGGCTAATGCCTAATATCCAGTGCTTTACCATCTTCGAACAATATTAAAACCCAATCTCAGGTGGGAAGCATCCCAGGCCCCTTGATCGGAAGTGACGATGTAAGCCTCGTTCATGCTCAATGCATTCCCTAGACTCAATTGAAAAATATGAAGGCCTTCAATAAATTCGACTCCTAAGGCCATGGGTGGACTAGTCAAGGCCTTGGAAGACCCAATGGCAAGGCTATTTTGCGCTTCCCAAGTCAAATTCATTTTGGGTTTTACCGAGTACCGAGCAAATGCCCCAACGGTCGGAATGTCATTGGGATCATTGGCAGTTTCCACCAAATTGATGTGCACGACACCCGGTACAATCCCGGCGTAAAAACGCGGAGTCCACTCACGTCCAACAATCAATTGATGAACAAAACGAAGGCGGTGGGAAGGATAAAAAGGATCCAATCCCCAGATGTTGCTTTGCTCTCCATTCACGCTTATGTCGCTCAGCCACGCAAGATCCCAACGACTTGACTCTTTCAATCCCGCCAATTGGTACTTGACATAGGCATTGGAGGTTTTGCCCCAGCTAGAACGGGCTATGCCGGTCGTTAAACGATCGGAAATACCATAATCCAGTCCAAGTCGAATTTGGCTTTGGTCGAATCCAAAGGCGTTGTAGCCGCCTTGGGCAATGTCTCCAAAACGGTGTTGGATGAAAAATTCCAAATGCCCCTCGCCTGGCCCAGCGGCCGTTTGCTGATTGACAATGCGTAAACTTTGATGCCCCAAATCAGCGCCTAAAGGGTTAGCCGATTCTTGGGCGTGGGTCACGCCTGCGGCGAATAGTCCAACGAGCAAAAGGAAATTCCTCATTGCGGCATGCCATTGTGGTACCAAGTCAGCAATTGCTGAATTTGACAGGGAGTCCACTTCGAGCCCCCTTTGGGCATGGGCGAATACCCCACATCCCAGCGAACGGAACCAATGAATCTCCCGCTATTGACCGATGCTAGAACCGAAGCATAATCGTGCAGAGAAATTCCTGCAGAGGGCGCGGTCGCTCCATGGCATCCCACACATTGTTGATCCATCAAAGGCTTGATGTGGGTGGTGTAGGAAACATTCGATGTATCGCAAGGGCCAGAGGTCCCATACATATCTTCCTTGTTGTCGTAGTAGCAACTACCCAACGACAAGGCCAACAACATACCAAAAAGGGGTTTAATCATTGGGAGTTCCAGCATCTATCCATTTGCGAATTTGGGCGATTTCGCAATCGCTCAAAGAATTCCCACCTTGGGGCATGAATTTCCAAGGAGCTTTCCCCTGAATGCTTCCCATCAATGCACCTCGCGTCGCTTGGGCCTTCACCGCCGCATGCGAACTCAAATCAATTCCTCCAGAAGCATTGCTCGTGTTGTGGCAACCCACACAGCGTTGCGCCATGATTTTGGAAACCGCTCCACTGTAGGTAAAGGTGTTCGA
>JALRLA010000242.1 GCA_023254645.1 Bacteroidia bacterium | reverse complement strand
GCCCAGGAGGCTTGACCGTGCTTGCGGTTCTTCAAACGCCGCCGGTTGATGCAAAACTGTCTGAATAGGAGGCTTGACCGTGCTTGCGGTTCTTCAAACGCCGCCGATGAATGCAAGCTTCACCTTTGAGTCAGGCCACTTGATTGAATCTACCGATTCTAGAACCTAATGAGGCATTGATTGTTTCTTTTTCATGCGTGCTGTCATCCTAGCCTTGGCTTTGGTTTTGTTGAGTCTTTCGAGCTCGACTGCGGTCTTGCGCAGCACCTACAAGGAGGCACTCACGAATCCTGATAAAGTCGCTCAATTGGCCCGGACAGCCAAGGCCCAGATAGGCACAGCCGTGGGCAAAGCTTATTACGCTACAGCCCTAGGATTTGAAGCCCGAGACAGCTACGTTCCCACCACCAAATACAGCAAAGCCACCGAAGCCTGGGCCTATTTTGATCAGGCGGTTCGTCAAAACTCCAACGATGCCGAAATTCGGTTTTTGCGTTTCAGTTTTGCTTGCGAAACACCTTCCATGTTGGGCATGAAGACCTACATGCAAGAGGACATTGGCTTCCTGATCAACCACAAACAGGAGTTGATCGGCCACGGCTTGGCCAGCACCATTCAGCAGTACTGCAATACCTGCGATTGCCTAACGGCCACCCAGAAAGCGTCGTTGAGGTTTTAGGGGGCTTTTTCGAGGTACGGACTAAATAGCCAAATATCTTCAAAATCCAGTTAGGCCTGCACTGAGGCCCGAACCAATTAGTCAGCCAGCACCGCCGCGATTCCAGGCAGGGTTTTGCCTTCGAAGAACTCCAACAAGGCGCCCCCACCGGTGCTCACGTAGCTCACCTGATCTTGGTAGCCAAACTGGTAAACGGCAGCGGCACTGTCTCCGCCCCCAATCAAGCTGAAGGCTCCGTTTTGGGTAGCGGCGGCCACAGCATCGGCCACGGCTTTGGTGCCCGATTCGAAGGCTTTCATTTCAAACACGCCCATGGGGCCGTTCCACAAAATGGTTTTGCTGGCGGCCAATATGCTGGCAAAGTGTTTTTGGGCTTCGGGCCCGATGTCAAGACCCATCCAACCGGCAGGGACTGATCCTGACGGAGCCACTTGGGTGGCGGCATCGGAAGCAAACTTATCAGCCAGCACGCTGTCTACGGGCAAATGAATCTGCACTCCTGACTCAGCCGCACGGGCCAAGATTTCGCGGCAGGTCTCCAAGCGATCGTCTTCGCACAGAGAGTTTCCAATCTCACCGCCTTGGGCCTTGAAAAAGGTATAAGCCATACCCCCACCAATCAAGATGTGGTCGGCCACCTTCATCAGGTTTTCGACAATCAAAATTTTGTCGCTCACCTTGGCACCACCCACAATGGCGGTCAAGGGGCGAGCAGGGCTATCCATCACCTTTTGGGCATTGGCGACCTCTTTGGCCATCAAGTATCCGAAGGCTTTCTTGCCAGGGAAATGAGCGGCCATAACGGCCGTTGAAGCATGGGCGCGGTGAGCCGTACCGAAGGCATCGTTCACGTAAAAACTACCCAATGAAGCCAAAGCAGCACTGAAGGCTTCCTCTCCCTTTTCTTCCTCTTTGTAGAAACGCAAGTTTTCCAACAACAAAACCTCACCCGCCTTCAAGTTAGCCGCCATTTGCTTAGCCTCTTCGCCGATGCAATCGGGAGCAAATTGTACGGGGCGGCCCAGCAACTCAGCCAAATGCGATTGAATGTGGCGCAAGGAGAATTTATCTTCTGGACCTGTTTTGGGGCGACCCAAGTGGCTCATGATGATGACCGAACCGCCGTCAGACAAGATTTTGTTCAAGGTAGGCAGGGCGGCGCGCATGCGCGAATCATCGGTGATCTGAAAATCAGCATTCAGGGGCACGTTGAAATCAACGCGAACCAATACGGTTTCTCCAGCGAGGGAAATGGTTTCTACGGTCTTCATTTAAATCAATTCTTTCAGGAGGCTAGACATGGCAGTGGCCTGGCTCAACAAGCTGTGCAAGGAATCAATCGAAACACGTTCTTGCTTCATGCTGTCGCGGTAACGAAGAGTCACCGAGCGGTCGTTCAAACTATCGTGATCAACCGTGATGCAGAAAGGAGTGCCGATGGCATCCATGCGGCGGTAGCGCTTACCGATGCTGTCTTTGTCTTCGATGTAGCAAGGAAAATCCAAACGAAGTTTTTGGTAAATCTCTTCGGCCAACTCGGGCAATTCATCTTTCTTCACCAGGGGCAAAATGGCCGCCTTTACGGGAGCCAAAGCGGGGTGCAGCTTCAAGACCACGCGGGTATCGCCGTCAATTTCCTCCTCGCAATAGGCGTTGCACAAGGTGAGCAAGAACAGGCGATCCAACCCGATACTAGTTTCCACCACATAGGGCACATAGCTTTCGTTTTTCTCGGGGTCAAAGTAGCGCAACTTCTTGCCGCTGAATTCTTCATGGCGACCCAAATCAAAATCGGTGCGGCTGTGAATGCCCTCCACCTCTTTGAACCCAAAGGGGAAATCAAATTCAATGTCGACCGCGGCATTGGCATAGTGAGCCAACTTGACGTGATCGTGGTAGCGATATGAAGAAGCGGGAATGCCCATGGCCATATGCCACTTTAGACGCAATTCTTTCCAGTAGTTGTACCACTGCATTTCCGTGCCGGGCTGGCAGAAAAATTGCATTTCCATTTGCTCGAATTCCTTCATGCGCATGATGAATTGGCGAGCCACGATTTCATTGCGGAAAGCCTTTCCCGTTTGGGCAATACCAAAGGGCAACTTCATTCGGCCGGTCTTCTGCACGTTCAAGAAATTCACAAATATTCCCTGGGCGGTTTCGGGGCGCAAGTACAACTGGTCTTCCCCGCTTTCGACGGCACTCATTTGGGTCGAGTACATCAAATTGAACTGGCGAACCTCGGTCCAATTTTTGGAACCCGAAATGGGGCAAACAATGCCTTCTGATTCAATCAATTCCTTGATCATTCCCAGATTGCCGGTCTCCAATCCCTCTTTGAGCACCGCATCGCAGTGATCGATTTGGGCTTGGTAAGCCATCACGCGAGGATTGGTGCTGCGGTACATATCAGCATCGAAAGTCTCTCCAAAGCGCTTGGCGGCTTTGTCGATTTCCTTCTCGATTTTCTGGCGAATTTTCTCTTGGTGATCTTCAATGAGCACGTCAGCGCGGTAGCGCTTCTTGGAATCTTTGTTGTCGATCATGGGGTCGTTGAACCCGTCTACGTGACCCGATGCTTTCCATGTCTTCGGATGCATAAAGATCGCCGCATCAATGCCGACGATATTCGCATGCAACTGGGTCATGCTTTGCCACCAGTACTGGCGCAAATTGTTGCGCAAGGGAGCCCCGTTTTGGCCATAGTCATACACAGCGGCCAATCCGCCGTAGATATCAGAAGAAGGAAATACAAAACCGTACTCCTTGCAATGCGAGATGATTTTATCGAACAGGGCTGCGTCGCTCATAGAGCCGCAAAAATAGGCTATAAGGCCCGTATGCGCGGCTTATCTTAGAAGGAGTTCTTCCACATCATGCTTTCAACAGGGCGATTCGGCTGCCCGCTGTATTTCGCATTCTTCTTGGAGTTGTAAGGCACCAAGATTTCACCTTCAACCGGGAAGTAAATCAACTGACCAATGGGCATTCCCGTGTACACGCGAACCGGCTTTTTGACCGAAATCTCCAGGGTCCAAT
>JALRLA010000140.1 GCA_023254645.1 Bacteroidia bacterium | reverse complement strand
GTTAAGCCGCTCAGCGCAGATGATACTTGGGTAAAACCTGGGAAAGTATGTCGCCGCCGACTTTAATAAGACAAGAACCCCGACCAATTGGTTGGGGTTTTTTGTTTGTATAGGGCACAATAAAAGGGGCTTATAGCCCCTGAGAAGTGAAAAATTAGATTCATTCGTGCTTCAGTAGGCGTTTAGCCTCCTGATAAAGGGCTTCTTGTTCGTCGAAATTGAGTTCTGCAATGCTCTTGCCCTGGGCTTCGGCTAGATCTTCCATCTTTCTAAAGCGTACGTAAAACTTTCGATTGGTTCTTTCCAAGGCATCGTCGGGATGAATCTTGGAAAGTCTTGCCCAATTGATCAGGGCAAACAGGTAGTCGCCAAATTCTTCTTCCTTGTGTTCGGCGGTTTTAGCTTCTTTGAGCTCGTTCCATTCCTCTTCAATTTTGTGGTACGCCTCTTCGGGTGTGAGCCAGTCGAATCCTACTTGCGAGGCTTTCTCTTGCATGCGGTAGGCTTTGATAATACCTGTTAGTCCTTTAGGAACTCCATCCAGTACTCCGTTTTTCTTACTGCCTTTTTCCTGGAGTTTGATTTGCTCCCAGTTCTGCAACACGGTTTGAGCATCATCAGCTTGAACGTCTCCGTAAATGTGGGGATGTCTGCGTATGAGTTTGTCAGTGAGTTGTTTGCAAACTTCACCCATGTCAAAGGTTTGGGTTTCTGAGGCAATTCTTGAATAGAATACGATATGCAAAAGCAAGTCTCCAAGCTCTTTTTTGACCTCTTCACTATCATTGGCTAAAAGAGCGTCGTTGAGCTCAAAGGTTTCTTCTATGGTCAATGGCCGAATACTGGCCCAGGTTTGTTTTTTATCCCAGGGACATTGTTCGCGCAATTCATCCATGACATCCAACAATTTGTTGAATGCCTGTAGGGTTTCTTCTCGATTCATGATTTGTATGTATTGTGCTCCAAAACAAGATCCATGAGGCAGAGTGCCAGCATGGATTCTACGATGGGTACGGCTCTAGGTACCACGCAAGGATCGTGTCTTCCGTTTACTTGTAGGGTAACGGGTTGACCCTGCTTGTCGATGCTATTTTGTTCCTTTTGTATGCTAGAAACAGGCTTGAAGGCCAGTTTTCCGGTAAGAGGTATAGCGTTGCTTATGCCACCTATGCTACCGCCTGAATGATTGCTTTGGCTTGTGGCCAACTGTTGATCATGGGGAATCCATGCATCATTGTGCTCTGATCCTCGAAGATTTACGGCTTTGAACCCGTCGCCAAATTCGAGACCTGTGGTGGCATTGATGTTCAACAAGTACAAGCCCAATTCAGCTTGGATTTTGCCAAAAACGGGCTCTCCAATGCCCATGGGTAGACCTTCTACTCGAAAGGCAATGATACCCCCCAAGCTGTCTCCATCTGCTTTGGCTTGTTCAATGGCCTTGATCATGCTCTCTGCCACTAGGGAATCAGGACAGCGTGTGGCGCTAGCCTCAATCTCAGAGAGAGAAGGCATATGCTCGACTTCATTCATGGTGCATCCATGAATTTGGTGAACCCAGGCTCTGATGTATATGTCTTGTTTTTCTAGCCATTGCATGGCCAAAGCGCCTGCCGCTACCCAGGCAGCCGTGATTCTTGCACTGCTGCGTCCGCCACCTCTGTGATCGCGAATACCGTATTTGGCCTGGTACATCAAATCGGCATGACCGGGGCGAAATACATCGGCTAAATGATCGTAGTCGCCGGATTTTTGTTCGTTGTTGGCAATGAAAAGGGCCAAGGGTGCACCCGTGGTTTGTCCTTTGAATAAACCGGAAAGGAATTTTACTTCGTCGCTTTCTGAGCGAGTGGTGGTCAATAGGCTTTGTCCCGGTCTTCTTCGGGCCATTTGCCTCTTCAAAGATTCAAAATCGATGGAAAATTTGGCTGGAAATCCATCCAACACGGCTCCAATTCCAGCACCATGGCTTTCGCCAAAGCTGGTGAGAACGAGGTTTTTTCCAATGCTATTTCGCGCCATTTCTTATTTCCAATCAAAGTTAAGGTCCTTGAGCCCAGCCCAAAAATGCGGGAATGACTTACTAACACTTTGGGTTTCGCTTAAGTTCAGCGTCTGTGTCACGGCGAACAGGGCAAAGGCCATGGTGATTCGATGATCTTGAAAGGTTTCTATGTTCGAGTTGGGTTTTCGAGCTGCTTGTGATTGTTCAATCCACAATTGGCCATTCTCATAGCGATGCTCAATGCCGAGAGCCGCGAAGTTGTGCATCAAAGCCTCAATTCGATTGCTCTCCTTGAATACCAAGTTTTCTATTCCCTCTATACAAACTGATTCATTCTTAAAGGCATAAGCACAAGCCAGTGCTGGAACAGAATCGGGCATCTGGGATAGGTTCAAAGAGGCATGGGGCCTTGATCTATGGTTGTTTTTGGGCGATATCTTTAACCCATCTTGGGTTTCGGAAGTGGCAATGCCCAGTGCATCGTAAATGCCTTGAATTTGGCTATCTCCTTGCCAGGATTGCTTGCGAAGTCCGGGCAATTCAATGTTTACGCTATTCAAGGCTAAGCAGATGTTGTAGGCGAAAGCCGCTGAGCTCCAATCGGGCTCAATGCTGATCTGGGTGGGCAACTTTGTTTTTGTCCAAGTCAGGGTCAAAATGTCTCCATTAAGTTGCTGTTGTATGCCAAACTCTTCCAATACCCTTAAGGTCATATCGGTGTAGGGCTTGGATGGGAATTCGGCGGGGTATCTCACTTGGCAAGGATTTCCTTGGCCATGAACGAATGGGGCGATCAGCAAAATGGCCGAAAGGTACTGGCTGGATTCGCTGGTGGAAACCTCCCACAAGGAACGAGGAGCTATAGCACCTTCTATCGTATAGGGAAATTGGGTGAGGGGACTCAATCCAAGAGAATGAATGAGATCCTGTATCGGTCGTTGCCTCAATCGCGATCCCGCATCAACCGTGCTCTTCCAAGAAAGAGCGGCTGCCAAGGCGATGAAAAAACGCAAGGGAGTAGCCCCATCTTCAAAATGAGCCCTATGTGGCTGCTCAATGGCTTGCAGCAGG
Organism: Bacteroidia bacterium; assembly: GCA_023254645.1. Classification (GTDB taxonomy): domain Bacteria; phylum Bacteroidota; class Bacteroidia; order NS11-12g; family UBA955; genus JALRLA01. Next base: position 1,916 of record JALRLA010000140.1, on the reverse strand, counting down.
GCTTGGGTATCTGTCGATGAAGACAGGTTGTTCAATTGGCAATCTGGCGCATAGAGTTTCTGTGCGACGATGTACCGATGAGACAGGCTTTTAGAGCCGGGGAGTATCCACCGGTATGAATCGGGAAGTTCTGTGTGCTGGAATACCAATTGAGGCATCAGCGTGGCAGATTTTGGTATTGGGTGAGGGCCCAAGACAGGGTGTTGGGAGAAACCGAATCCGAGAAACGCACATCGCCAATTTGCCGAGCTAGACTGAATCGCCATTCACTGCTGAGGTTCTTTTTGTCTTTTTCGATGTAAGCAAAAAGGCGCTCATTATTTTGAGTATCCCAATTCAAATGAGGGAAGAACTCGTCAATGCGAGTAGTGATGGCCTGGCCGTGTTGCCGACTGATGAGGTTCATGCGGAAGGCAACTAGGGCTTCAATGGCGAGACCATGGGCCACGGCGATTCCGTGTTCGATGGGTGTTCCCTTGTCTCGGTAAAAGGATTCCAAGGCATGGCCAACAGAATGACCGGCGTTTAATTTTTGGCGCAAGCCATTGTCGCGAAAATCGGCATCGACAATGCTCTTTTTAACGGCCGTGTTTTTGGACAATAAGGAGGCCCACTGCGATTGATTTTGAGGCCAATGTTGACACTCCGACCAAAGGGGCTCTCCGGCAAGCAAAGCGTGTTTGGTGATTTCTCCCCACCCGCTGAGCAATTGAGATTCGGGAAGAGTGGCCAGAAATTCGCTGCTGATGTATACGCGTTGAGCCGATTGAAAGGTACCAATGTAATTCTTGATGACGCCCAAATTCAAGGCGGTTTTCCCACCCACCGCCGCGTCGACCATGGCCAACAGAGTAGTGGGAATGTTCCAAAAATCCAATCCTCTCATGTAGGTGGAAGAGCAGAAACCTGCGGCATCCAACAGAGCACCGCCGCCCAATTGAACAACCAATGTATCGCGAGAAACGCCCGCTTCGGCCCATTGTTGCCAAAGTTGATCGGCCGCTTGTATGGTTTTGGCTTGTTCCCCGTCAGGCAGGAAAAAGACCCGAGCCTTGTCGGCGTAAGGGAACAGGTCGTGATAATGCTTCCAAACGGTTTTGGAGCTGACCCAAATGACAGGACGGGCGGCAGAAAGCAAATCTTTCTGCAGCGTTTCGGCGATATGCTCGCCGTGCCAAATCATGAGCGTATTTTATCGTAGCGCTGGCTATTGCTAGGGTCAATGCTTCCCAACAATTTGAGAATGCTTGTTTTTTCAGCCGAATTTCCCCCCTTGTAAATTTCGACCAATTCGGGCCATTTGGTTTGAAAAAAGACCTTTTGAATCATGCTGTTGGGAACCGAGCGATTGAAGTCTTCCAACGCCTCTAAACTCTCCGTAATGGCTGCTCTGCCCGCTGCAGGGTCTTCGTGCAATTGATCCATGCCGCTACGGTGGTACTGGTAGTACAGGGTGTGAATGGGGGCGAATCGAGGGTTGTTGAAACTCTCGGAAAGGTAAAAGCGGTTTCGCATGCCCTTGCCGTCTGTTTGCATCCAACCGATGGTGGTCCCCATGGTATTGACGATGTTCTGCGCTTTGGCGAAATAGGGTTTGCCGCCATTTTCGGCAAAGGAATCGAATTCGATGCCCAGGGCAATGTTCAAGTAAAAGGCAATGAGAGAGGTTAGGTCGCTCAGGTTTTGATTCTCTTGGTAGTCAAGCGGGTCAAACTCTCGATAGGTGAAATAGCAATCTTCATCGGTGAACGAAAGCAGAGTAGTTGTATACATGCTTCCAAATACAGGTCGGGTGACTTGAAATTGGAGACTGCTCTTGATTTCGTTGCGCTCATTCATGCTTTCAATGTTGAAGAAGAAGGATACGCGAATTCTCTCGTTGGGCGCAAAGCTGGTTTCGGTCCATTTGCGGTTGT
>JALRLA010000059.1 GCA_023254645.1 Bacteroidia bacterium | reverse complement strand
GTACAAACGTTGTCCAAAAAGTGACGGTCGTGGCTCACCACCAATACGGTGTTTTGGAATCCGGCCAAAAAATCTTCTAACCAACGAATGGTTTCCACGTCCAAGTCGTTTGTCGGTTCGTCCATGATCAACACGTCAGGGTTACCGAACAAGGCCTGGGCCAACAATACGCGAACCTTTTGGTTACCGCTCAAATCCTTGACCAATTTCTCGTGGTGTTCAACCCCTATACCAAGGCTTTCCAACAAGGTGGCCGCATCGCTTTCGGCGTTCCAGCCATCCATCTCAGCAAATTCGCCTTCGAGTTCGCTGGCTCTCATACCATCCTCATCCGAAAAGTCTTCTTTGGCGTAGATGGCGTCTTTTTCTTCCATGATCTCCCACAACTTTTGGTGACCGCGAATCACGGTTTGCACTACAGGGAATCCATCAAATGCAAAGTGGTTCTGACTCAAAACCGCCATGCGTTTGCCAGGTTCCATGTCAATAGAACCGGTATTGGGCTCAATTTCACCCGCCAGGATTTTCAAAAAGGTGGATTTACCGGCGCCATTTGCACCGATGATGCCGTAGCAATTTCCATTGGAAAACTTGAGGTTAACTTCCTCAAAAAGAACACGTTTGCCGAAGCGAAGCGATACATTTGATACGGTTAGCATAAGGAGGCGCAAATGTAAGCATTTTCTACCTCTTTGAAGCCCTTTTCGAGAGGCTTAGTTGAAGAGCGTAAAGCTGCCGTCCATGCGCAGATTGACGATGTTGCTGCCCCGCTCTTCCAAATACTCGCGATTAAAGCGATAAAAACGGGCGGGTTTGTTGGAGACCCCAATCTGCTTTTCGCTCAAGGCCTGGATCACACCCGAATTGATCATTTTGCGACGAAAATTGCGTTTGTCCAAGTCGCGGTCCAAGATGGTCTCGTACAGGGATTGCAGATCACTCATGGTAAATTTCTCTGGCAACAGCTCAAACCCAATGGGTTGCATTTGAATGCTCTCTTTCAATGCCGCCAAAGCCTGTTCGAAAATCTCATTGTGGTCAAAGGCCAATTCGGGAACCTCTTCTATGGGCATCCAAACGGCCTCTTCTGAAAAAGAACCGGGTTGCAAGGTCGCTTTGGCGCTATCAATCAAAGACATGTAGGCCACTGTAATAACTCGTGCATCGGGATCTTGGCGCACGCTTTCCAGCCAAGCTCGGTCTTTGGCCTTGGTGATTCGAGTGGGATCGCCAAAAGCCGAAAACTGCTGCAAATAGATGTCTTTTAAACCCGTCAATTCAGCCAACACTCGATCAGCTGCTTGGTTCAGATTCTCGCTGTCCTTGACCAAATCGCCAGGCAAGGCATACAAAATGTCATTCATCTCGGTCAAACGGTTGGGAATGTTGCGCTTGATCAGCAACAACCGCAGGGTGTCTTGGCTAAATCCGAAGATGACACAGTCAACAGAGACGTGGGGGTTGAGAGAATGACTGAGAGACATTTCGAGTTCAAATATACCGATGAGTTTTTTATTATTGTTTCTTACACACTAAGCCTAATGAAAACCTACAAAGTGTCCACTTGACACTTTTTGATTTTTTATTATCTTGCAACCCTTTACGATTATGATTTTAGTTGCCGACAGCGGAAGCACCAAGTGCGATTGGGTATTCACCGACGGAACAGAAACCCGTCTGACTTACCATACCATGGGGTTCAACCCCTTCTTTCACAGCACAGACTTGATCGAGTCTGAAATTCGCAAGAACGAAGAGTTGGCCGCCACAGCCCCTGCCGTAGAACATGTATTTTTCTATGGGGCTGGTGCCTCTCACGAATCACGCAATGAAATCGTGGCCGAAGCCCTTCGTCGCGTCTTCACCAATGCTCAGGTAGTGGTTGACCACGATTTGACCGGTGCCGTCTACGCCACGTGTGGCGACGACCCTGGAATTGCTTGCATTTTGGGCACAGGTTCCAACAGCTGCTATTTCGATGGCAAAGATGTATACGAAGAGGTACCCGCCTTGGGATATGTATTAGGAGACGAAGCCGGTGGAACTTTCTACGGCAAGGAATTGCTCCGTATGTACCTTTACCACGAATTGCCTGACAAGGTTCACGCCGCCTTGGAAAAGGAATTCAACTTGACCAAAGAAGGAATCTTTGAAGCGGTATACAACAAGCCCAACCCCAACGTTTACTTGGCCTCTTTCATGCGCTTTTTGAGCGATCAACGCGAGGAAAAATGGGTACGTGACTTCATTTACAACGGGTTCTCTAAGTTCATCAACATTCACATTTGGAAGTATGAAAACCACAAAGAGGTTCCTGTGCACTTCGTAGGATCTGTGGCCTTCTATTTCAGCGACTTGCTTCGCGAAGCCTGCAAAATTCACCGATTGCAAATCGGTGTAATCACCCGTGAACCTGTGTTCAACTTGGTCGATTACCATTTGCGCAAGCTTCAAATCTCCGCATGATCAAAGCACTCATCCTGGATTTGGATGGGGTCATTTGTGACACAGCCCACTTCCACTACATCGCTTGGAAACGGCTAGCGTCTGAATACGATTACGAATTGAGTGAAGCCGACAACGAAGCCTTGAAAGGGGTTTCGCGGGTCGATTCCTTGATTCTCATCCTGCAATGGGCCAAAAAAGAAATCAGCCCTGAACAATTCGAACAGGATTTGCTGCGTAAAAACTCCTGGTACTTGGACATGGTCGAAGAAATGGTACCCAAAGATCTTCTGCCAGGAGTGGGCTCGTTCGTGGAATCTGCACACAAGCTTCAGATACCCCTCGCCTTGGGATCAGCCAGCAAAAATGCCCAAACAGTGTTGACCAAAGTGGGGCTCTTGGACGCCTTCCAAACCATCGTTGACGCCTCTCAAATCAGCCGAAGCAAACCCGACCCTGAGACTTTCACAACCGCAGCCGAACTGTTGGGAGTCGCCCCCAACGAGTGCATTGTTTTCGAAGATTCTTTGGCCGGCATTCAGGCCGCTTTGAGCGGAGGTATGCGGGCCATTGGCATAGGCAAACCCAGTGACCTTCCCGGAGCAGAACTACACATCAACAACCTCGGCGAATACAATTTTGCCGATTTTCAATAATTTTAACTGTCATGATTGACTACTTCAAAGCCGACGATTGGAAAATCATCGAAGAGGGCTTTAACCCCAAGATGAATGAGATTGCTGAAAGTGTTTTCAGCATTGGAAACGGCATGATGGGCCAGCGCGCCAATTTGGAAGAGACCTATTCAGGCCACAGCCTTCAAGGCACCTATGTCGGCGGTGTTTATTACCCTGACAAAACCCGTGTGGGCTGGTGGAAAAACGGATACCCCGAATACTTCGCTAAGGTGCTCAACAGCACCTATTGGAGCGGATTGCGCGTATGGGCCAACCAAGAAGAAGTCGATTTGGCCAAGGTCACCGTATTGGAATTTCGTCGCGAACTCGATATGCACGAAGGTTTGTTGAGCCGCACCTGCCGAGTAGAATTGAAAAACGGCCTTCGATTGCGCATTGAAAGCAAGCGCTTTTACAGCTTGATTTCCAAAGAATACAGCGCCCTAAAGTACAACATCACTCCTGAGCAAGATTGTGACCTTCGCCTTGAAAGCTATGTCGACGGTGACGTTCAGAACAAAGACTCCAACTACGAGGAAAAGTTCTGGGAGCCTGTGACCGAAGAAGCCGTTGGCGACAACTTATTCGTACAGGTTAGAACCAAAAAATTGGACTGGCACCTGGTGACGGCCACTCATAGCGAACTGTACAAAAACCAAAAGCGCTTGAGTACGGTTCCCGCTGTGGAGCGCCGTTCCAAATACGCTTCGGGCACCTACAAAGTCAGCGCCAAAGCCGGCGACCGCATTTCGTTGGTCAAACACGCCATTTCAGTGAGCAATTTCCACCACGCCACCGACAGCTTGTTGATGCACGCCAAAAAGCAATTGCAAAAGATGGCGGCCTCCACCTTTGAAGAGCATTTCCATTTGAGCAGCAACGCTTGGAAACAAAAATGGGAAACCGCTGATGTGGTCATAGAAGGCGACGTCAAAGCCCAGCAAGCCGTTCGTTTCAACATTTTCCACCTGAACCAAACCTATTGCGGCGATGACCCTCGCTTGAACATCGGCCCCAAGGGCTACACCGGTGAAAAATATGGGGGAAGCACCTATTGGGACACCGAGGCTTACTGCCTGCCCTTCTACTTGGTGAGCAGCGATCCCGCCATTTCCCGTCAATTGTTGGTCTACCGCTACAAGCAGCTCGACAAAGCCATTGAAAACGCCCAAAAATTGGGTTTCAAGGACGGTGCTGCGCTCTACCCCATGGTGACCATG
>JALRLA010000053.1 GCA_023254645.1 Bacteroidia bacterium | reverse complement strand
CAGCGGCCTTGTCCAAGCATTCTTGGTATTCGGCGTGGGGGCTAGAATCAAAGGTGATGGCCCCTCCCACCTGGTATCCCAATTGCTGCTTAGAGGCATCGTATTGAAGGGCCCGAATGACTACATTGAAATCGAAGTCATCGCCCCAAATCCACCCCACTGACCCCGAATAGAGCCCACGGGCAAAATCTTCGTAAGAATCGATGTGTTCCATCACTGTTTTCTTGGGTGCTCCGGTCATGGAACCCATGGGGAAAGTAGCCTTCCAAATGTCTTGCAAACCGACTGAATCTTGCAACTCCCCCCGAACCGTAGAAATCATCTGATGCACGTGCTCAAAGCTATACACCTTGCACAACTCTTCCACCTTGACCGTTCCCGCTTTGCAGACCCGAGACAAGTCGTTGCGAACCAGGTCCACAATCATGATGTTTTCGGCACGGTCTTTTTCAGATTGCTCCAATTCGCGGGCCTCCAATTCCGACTGCTCGGCCGTTCGCTTCTGTGTCCCTTTGATGGGCTGCGACCGAAGAATGGGGCCTCTTTTTTGCAAGAAGCGCTCCGGGCTGGAACTCATCAGATACAAATCGCCGCGCTTCACAAAACAGGCAAACGGTGCGGGCGAAACCCTCACCAAATCAGCAAAAACCGACTGGGGGTCCAATTGGGCACTCGCCTCAAAGGCCACGCAATAATTGAGCTCATAGAAGTCGCCGTCGACGATGTGCTGACGCAATCGATTCACCACCTCTTTGTATGAATCAGGTCTGCTGCTCTGTTCCCAATGGCCCAAGCTAGGCTTCAAAGGCTCCGATAACGCAGACAGCTGGCTCAAAGCTTCTCCATGCCATTTTCCCTGCCTATCCAATCCTTGCCACAACAGCGGCTCGAACATCCAACAATCAGGCCAGGCAAAACGAGGCTGATGGCGACTGGAAAGTCCATGCAATTCGTTCTTCCACTCGTAACTGGTCAGGCCCAAAAGAAGGCGATCCAGCGGCAAATCCGACAATTGATGATACTCAGCTTTGGCTCCAAAACCGGCCAAACCTAACCAGCGACCATGGGCATCGTCGAGACCTGAAGACCAGAGCACACAGGCTTCATTGTGCCGCCTACTTTCCTCCAACCAATCCAACAACAAGGCAGGATCTGAGCCCTTATGAATTGGCGTCGCTTGCATGGCACGAAGTTAATTTAGGCCTTGTAGAAATCGGCAATTTTCTGGGCTTTGGCCTTGCCCACTACCGGTGTCAATGTTTCAACCGAAGCCGTCTGTATGCGTTTGATCGACTTGAATTCTTTGAGCAGCATGCGAGCGGTTTCTTCCCCTATCCCCGGAATTTCGGTCAGAGCGGTCTTCAAGGTACCCTTGTCTCGGCGACTGCGGTGGTGGGTAATGCCGAATCGATGCGCCTCATCTCGCATGTGTTGAATGACCTTCAGCGTTTCTGATTTTTTATCAATGTACAAAGGCAGTGGGTCTTCTGGGTAATAGATTTCTTCCAGTCGCTTGGCGATGCCCACCACAGCGAGCTTGCCATACACCCCCACTGATTTCAGCGCTGAAACCGCCGAGCTCAGTTGCCCTTTGCCTCCGTCGACCACAATGAGTTGGGGCAGTTCTTTGCCCTCTTCCACCAAACGAGAATAGCGCCGGCTGATCACCTCCTTCATGGTATCAAAATCGTTGGGACCCTCTACCGTTTTGACGTTGAAGTGCCGGTATTCCTGCTTGGCCGGTTTGCCATTTTTGAATACCACACAGGCACTCACCGGATAAGCCCCTTGAAGATTCGAGTTATCAAAACACTCGATATGCCGGGGCAAGTCTCGCAAGCGCAAATCGCTCTTCATCTGCTCCATGAGTCGATCTACGCGCACATCGGGATTGAGCTTCTCGTATTGCAAGAGTTTCTCCTGTTTGTACAAAAGGGCATTTTTCAAGGACAGTTCCAACAATTTGCGTTTGTCACCGATTTTAGGAATGGTGATGCGCGCGGCATCGCTGTCCAAATCAACAGGCTCCGGCAATACCAATTCACTGCCAAAATCACCGTAACAGGTCCGCATTTCAGAGATGGCATGAAGGAGCAACTCCGCATTGGATTCTTCCAGTTTTTTCCGAATCTCCAAGTTGCGCGAAATGATGACCAATCCCTGGCTCACGCGCAGAAAATTGACGAAGGCCAATTTCTCCGTGCTTGAAATGCCAAACACTTCCAAGTCCCCCAGCGATGGATTGACCACCGTACTTCGGCTCTGGTACTTGTCCAGCATATCCAAACGCTCTTTGTAGCCTTGGGCTTCTTCAAAGCGCAATGATTCGGCAGCCTGAGTCATTTGGGCTTTCAGATGGGCCCGAACCTGCGACAAATTCCCTTTGAGCAGGTGGCGAATCTGGGCAATGCTCTCTCGGTAATCCAGGGCGCTTTGATGTCCTTCACAGGGACCCAAACAGTTGCCAATTTGGTAATCCAAACAAATCTTGAACTTACCTGCGGCAATGCTCGATTCGCTCATCACCAAGTTGCAACTCCGAGTCGGATACAGCCGCTTGACCGTATCCAAGACGCTGTGCATGACGCGCGGCGAAGCATAAGGGCCGAAGTACTCACTGCCATCGTCCAAGCGATTGCGCATCGCATACACTTTGGGAAAGGGTCCTCCGGTAATCTTGATGTAGGGATAGCTCTTGTCGTCTTTGAGATTGATGTTGTAGCGAGGTTGGAATTCTTTGATCAAGCTGTTTTCCAGTAACAAGGCATCCATCTCGGTATCGACCACCGTGAACTCAATGCGCTGAATTTTGCTGACCAAAACAGCAGTTTTACGGTTTTCATGCTGTTGCTTATTGAAGTACGAAGAGACCCTCTTTTTCAGGCTCTTGGCTTTCCCCACGTAAATGATGCGGTCCTGATCATCAAAATACTTGTACACCCCGGGTTTATCAGGCAGCATGGACAAGGTTTTCTTTAGGGATTCAGGAGCCATAAAAAGCAACAGTCAAAGTTCGCACAAATTGTGCAAAGCCCTCGCAAGCCTTGTTTCAGACTTCGCCGATGTGAACCGATTCTGCCATAACCTCCTGTCCAAAAAAGACCTGAGCTCGGCTTCGAAACTGCTGGGCATCACCGGTGGTGTAAAACGACAATTGGGAACTTTGATCCAATTGACTGGCAAATGAGGAATGCCGTTGGAGATAATCTTCTAGGCGTTCTGCCACCAGGTCTCCTTGGGACAAGAGTCGCATGCCCGGAGCGGCATGTTGTTCCAACAAGGGCAACAATAAGGGGTAATGAGTACAGGCTAAAAGAAGGGTATCTATTTGGCCGTCTTTGGCCATCAAAGCATCCAAGCGCTCTTGAATCGCAGTATGGGCTTCAGGCTCTTGCAAGCGACCCTCTTCGACCAAGGGAACCCACAGGGGGCATGCCTCTTGGCTCACCGAAAGCTCCGGGAAAAACTTGGCCAATTCTATGGGATAGGATTGGGAATCTACGGTTCCCTGTGTGCCCAAGATTCCAACGTGACCCGTACGCGTGTAGGCGCCCAATTGTTCGGTGGTAGGACGAATGACCCCGAGTAGGCGTTTCGGCGCGGAGCGCAAGGGCAAATCGCACTGCTGTATTTGACGTAGGGCTTTGGCAGAGGCTGTGTTGCAAGCCAATATGACCAGATCACAATCGGCCTGATCAAACAACCAGTTCACACACTGGAGGGTGTATTGGTATACCGTTTCAAAACTGCGATTCCCGTAGGGAGCTCGCGCATTGTCGCCTAGGTATACAAAATCAAATTGGGGCAATCGATCCAAGAGCGAGCGCAACACGGTGAGCCCGCCATAGCCCGAATCGAATACCCCAATTTTAGGCAAAGCGAAATTAGTTTTTCAGCATGTGTGCAATGACAGCACCAGTGATATCGTCACCTGTATTGGCACTCCACAACACAATACCCGCTGAATTATCGAAAACGTGGGCGTAACCTTTGGCTTTGGCCACTTCGCCGCTAGCCTTTTTGATGTCCTCTACGATGGGCTCCAACAACATGGCGCGCTGGTATTGCATGTCTTGCTCACCGGCGGCTTGGGTTTCTTGGTACTGCTGAACCAAACGCTGGTAATTCTTTTGGATCAATTCCAACTGAGCTTGGGTAGCTCCATTTTTGGCTTTGGTCTCGTATGCAATTTGCTCGTTCTGAATTTCAGCTTCCAAAATGCGCAAGTCTTCATCGTAGCTGGCGGCAATTTTCTGCAATTTCAATTCAGCCGAATCTTTGGCAGGCAGGGTGTCGATCAAGGTTTGGATGTTCACGTAAGCCACTTTTTGGGCCTGAACGGCTGAACCCATGGCCACCAAAACGGCCAACAGGCTAAGGGTAATGAATTTTTTCATGTATTAGTCGTGTGTTTAATTGATTTAGTTTCTGGGGCTATTGCCTTCTTCTTCGATGGGAACGCCCAACTCGATGAGCACCTCATAGGTCTTGTCAAAACGAGCATCGGCGTACAACATTTGCACCCCTGATGCCTTGTCAAAAATGAAGCTATATCCTT
>JALRLA010000041.1 GCA_023254645.1 Bacteroidia bacterium | reverse complement strand
TCTCTTGGACTCAAGTGCATGCCACAAAGGTACTAGGCATATAAACAAAAAAACCCCGCCGAGGCGGGGTTTTTGGAGTAGTAATGAATTACTTCATGCTGCTGCTCAACTCAGCACCGGCTTTGAAACGTACCACTGTTTTAGCAGCGATGGTAATTTCTTTACCAGTCTGGGGGTTACGGCCCTTACGAGCGCCACGGCTAGAAGTAGAGAAAGTTCCGAATCCTACGAGGATTACTTTGTCTCCACCTTTCAATGCGCCGGTGATAGAACCTGTTACGCTGTTTAAAGCAGCAGTAGCTTGAGCTTTGGTGATTCCAGCATCGCTGGCAATCTTTCCAATCAAATCTGATTTGTTCATATAAGTAGTTATTATAGATTGTTAACTTTCCAAAAGTAAACATCCCTCACAGATACGCAAGTACTTGACGGCGCTAGTACCTACGAACTTATTCACGAGAAATTCACAATTGGAAGACCCTGGGAAGACAAGGGGAGACCTAAATGCTAACTAATTGATTAACAGCAAAATATAGCATTTCGTTTGGCTCTGAACGATTCCAAACCAACTTGGCTTGACTGTAATACACACCCCTAGATTCCAATATATCGGTCAATTTCTCTTGAATTTGCTCACGGTCAAGCCCCAAAAACAAGGGGCGCTCATGGCGAGATTCTGCAATTCGGTCGACCAAAAGGGTTCGTTCGGTGTTCAAATACACGGTCAAACCACGGCTTGTCATGTAGGACATATTATCGTGAAAAGCAGCCGTTCCACCCCCGCATCCCACCACAATGTTGTTTTGGGAACTGACTTCTCTTAATACTTGGGCTTCAATTTCCCGAAACTCAGCTTCTCCTTTTTCCATGAAAAGCTGGGGAACCGAAGAACCTGTATGCTCCATGATGGCATGATCGAGATCTACAGATGTCCAACCAAGGCGTTCTGCCAACCATACCGCCACGGTGCTTTTCCCAGCGGCGGGGAGTCCAACTAAATAAATCTTGTTCATGCCGTTCACTTGTCCTGCCCTCGCAATCTAGGGTCCATCCAAACATACAACCGCTCTGTAAGGCTATGCATGAGGAAAAACACACAGGCTGTGAATAACACCGCTCCCATGATCACCGGTAAATCACTTTGTTGAAGAGCATCAATGGTCACTTTTCCTAAGCCCTTCCACTGAAAAATATACTCCGTAAAAAAGGAGCCTGCTAACAAGCTCGAGAACCATCCGCCGATGCTTGTAACCAATGGGTTCAGCGCATTGGGCAAGGCATGTCGCCACACCACCTGCGCCTCGGTCAACCCCTTGGCACGGGCCAGGCGAACATAGTCTTGAGAGAGTACATCAACCAAGGTATTGCGGGTCAATTGCACAAACACCGCCAGTGGCCGAATGCCCAAAGCGATCGCGGGTAATATCAGATGATCCAAGCGCAAATGAAGCGATTCTCCAAGGCTATCCAGCTCATAGAGAGAGCCTGTCATGCTCAATCCCGTTTGCTGACTGTACACAAATCCGAACAGCCAGGAAATGACCATGGCCGAAAAGAAACTGGGCACCGAAATCCCTAATGCGGAACTCGCTGTCAAGGCATGATCAATCCAGGTCCCTTTTTTCAAAGCTGCCAGAACCCCCATGGGCACTCCGAGTAGCAAGGCAATCACCATGGCACTTAAAGCCAAGACCGCCGTGCCCAATAATGCTTCCAACAACAAACGAGCCACCGGCTGTTGGTTGACAAAGGACTTTCTCAAATAGGGCCATTTGAGCCATAGAGAAACCGAACCCATAGGAATGGCGATACCCGAGAGATAGGCCGTTTTATCGGCTTGGTTGGAATAGACCGAGATGGGGCTCAGATCATTGGCATACAGGAGAAACTGTGTATGCAATGGTTGGTCCAAACCCAAATCAGCCACGATGGCTTGAGTAGTGGCCGCGTCTGAACGCTGCCCGGTGAGCAATTGATCAGCGCTGGGCAAGGCTTGAAACAAGCTGAACACAATGGCCAAAAGCCCCATCATGACAGCTAGAAAAAAGCCCAACCTCTTCATCAGTCTTTCATGAGTTTGGAATCAAACACAGATGGACTGGGCAAATGGCGACCGCTCCATTTCTTCACCACAACCGGGCCATTGAACAAGTACAAGGTCGGATTGTAACGCGCCATGGTCATCAAGGTTTTTTGATCAGTCGAATGGAAAGAGAATCCCAAATCATTGGCCTGAGCAAATTCTGCGGCTATGTCTGAAGAAGTAGAACTCAAGGCATAGAAAGGCTGCCCCTTTGAAGCAGCTAGTTTTACCAAGGGCTTCACCGATTCAAAGGCGGGTTTATAAGCGCTCTCCAAGAAGGTGGCCACGAAAACCCACTGATAACCCTTGTGATTGAGTAAATCTTCGGTTTTGTCGATGCCCTTTTCGATGTCAATGATGCTAAAATCGTGAATGGGCCATTGGTAACCCTTGGCTATGACTTCCTCCAATCGATCGCTGTACTCGAAACCTTTTTCTGCCCAAGCGGCATAGCCTTTGGCATCGGTATGAACGGTATCTTCCCCTTTTTTCAGAACAAAGGTGATGCGCATGCTGTCAGAAGCGCGCTCACCAGGAGGCAAGGTTTCCATGATGGCCTTGATATCATTGCCCTCTTTGTAGGGCAAGAAATCCCAAACAGGCAAATAGAGGTAACAGACAAAGGCAAAAACGCTCAAACCGGCTGCCGTCGTAGCCATCAACTTGTGACCAAATGGGCGGCTGAACCAAGCCACATTGTGCCGTAGTCCTGCAATGAGTATGGCCACCATGCCGCTAATTACGAGGTCTTTCTTGAACGAGGTCCAAGGCTCTAGCTTGAGGAAATCACCAAAGCAACCGCAGTCGGTCACCTTGTTGAAGTAAGCCGAATACCCGGTTAAAAAGGTAAAGAATACGATGAGAACCGCGGTCAAGGCCACTGTGATTTTCATTTCGTAACCGATGAGCATGGCCACACCGAGCAATACCTCCAAAGCGCAAAAGAAGCCGCTCAACCACAGGCTGTAATCTTTTAAACCTTTGAAGAAACCCCTGAGGGCCGACTCTGGCTTGACCCATTGTTTAACGTCAAAGGAGGGACTGTAGTCTGGGGTTGCAGCCAGCTCGCTGGCCGCCAGCAATTGGGATTGGGTTTCGCTTCCGTTTGATAGTGTCAATTTCACAGAATGGGCTGACACGGCTGTATCGTGAACATCGAGCTGGCCCTTGGTCATGCCCGATTCTTGCAAGGTGTAGCGAAAATCCAGACCATCTGACTCCGATAGAATGGAAAATTCCTTGGTCCCGTCAAAGGAGTAGAGTTGAACAAATTCAGCCTCTGTAGTGGAAAGGGTTTCCCCCAATGAACCGATGGCTTCCATGCTGACAAACAGCGAATCCTGCTGAGTGGAAACATCTTCAGCGAAGACATCAAAGTACTCATTGAGTTTGATGCTAAAGCCACTGGGATCATTCAGTTTGACCATCCCAGAAAAGACGAACAACAAGGCTGTCAGGTATCGAACAAGGATAAAAGCGTATTTCATGGTTTAACGCGGCAACATGATGAGCGCAAAAATGGCGTAATTGATGATATCTTGATAGTTGGCATCAGCCCCTTCTGAGACTTCGGTTTTCCCTTTATTGTCTTCTATTTGTTTGATGCGTGCAATTTTCACCAAGATCATATCGGTGAAACTACTCGGGCGCATGGCTCTCCAAACTTCGCCATAGTCGGTATTTTTCAAGATCATGAGGTCATAGGTCTTTTTGGACCACAGGTCATAGGTCTGAAGGATTTCATCCAGGGAACCGGGCTCTTTGCCTTGGGCGGCGTAATGCAATTGAACCAAAGCGATCAGGCCGTAGTTGACCAAGCCCATGAATTCACCGCGCAAATCATCACCCACCGCATTTTGACCACTTTCTTCAATGTTTCGAATGCGCTGAGCTTTGATGTAGAGTTGATCAGTCAAACTACTGGGGCGAAACAAGCGCCAAGAGGTACCATAGTCGGCATTCTTTTTGACAAATATGGCTCGGCAGTCGGCCGTAATTTCTTGGTATTCTTGTTGGGTCAGGTTCATGGATTTCTGAGGTTCAGCTCTCAAACAAATATCGCATTAATTTATCTAACAGACCCTCTTGAACCCTGCAAGTTGTGTAAATTGAGCCAGCAATGAACGCATCCTTTGAAGATTTGTACAACAAGTTGAATCCGTCTCAAAAACGAGCCGTCGACGAAATTTATGGACCTGTCATGGTCATAGCAGGACCCGGCACAGGTAAAACGCAAATCCTAGCGGCGCGCATTTTAAATATTCTTCAAAAAACCGATGCCCTGCCCAGCAACATTTTGTGCCTGACCTACACAGAAGCTGGAGCGGCCGCCATGCATCAACGCCTGAGCCAATTCATGGGTTCAGATGCTTATAAAGTCAACGTTCACACCTTTCACGGTCTGTGCAACCGTGTCATTCAAGAGAATCCGCAGAGATTTTCCAAACGCGAATTGCGAGTCATGGATGATTTGGAAAGGGTACAATTGATTCAAGACATCATCGACGAACTCCCCAGCGACTCTCCCATTAAATCTTATTCGGAAAACCCTGTGCATCTGCGCAGAAGCTTGAAACAGCTATGGGACATCATGCAGGGAGAACAGCTCCATCCTGCCCAAATTGAAAGTTGGGTCGAGGCTTTGAAAGACCACGAAACCTACAAAACAGCCTTCCCGGATGAGGTCTACAAAAGGAGAAGTGGCAATTTCATACCCGGCGATTTGAAGCTACCGAAGTACGAAACCAAACACGAGAATTGGCAGCGCCTGATTCAAGCCTCTCACCTATTCAGTCGATACCAGTCGCTAAAGCAAGAACGAGGCGTTTATGAATTCGCAGACATGATTGATTGGGTCGTCGAGGCCTGGGCCGAAGGCGGTGATTTGTTGTTGGATTACAAAGAACAATTCCATTTCGTATTGGTCGATGAGTACCAAGACACATCTGGGCAACAAAACCAACTGCTTTTCTCATTGATTGAAGACGAAGACCAGAAGCCGAATTGCTTTGTGGTAGGTGACGACGACCAAAGCATTTACGCTTTTCAGGGTGCTGAAATCTCCAACATGCAACAATTCGTTAGTCGATACGACCAAGCGGGCACCTTGACAACCGTGATGTTGACAGATAACTACCGCAGCAGCCAAAGCATACTTGATTGCTCCCGCAAGCTCATTGAGCACAACCAACAGCGATTGGTCAATCAAAATCAGAATTTGAGTAAAATCCTTACAGCGGCAGGGCCCAATGCGCAGTATGACAATATCGAACCCGACGTAGAGCGCTACCAAAATGAATTCCAAGAAGCCTGTGGCATCGCCCATGCCATTCAACAATTAAAGGAGCAAGGCGTTCCCTTGAAGGAAATTGCGGTACTCTACGCCCAACACAAACACGCCAACGCTCTGTTGGACTTATTCCCCACTTTGGATATCGATGCGGTGCAAACCCGTTCGATGGATGCGCTGGACGAACCCATTGTGGAACATCTGCTGCAATGGTTGGAGTATATCGCCTGCGAATCAGAATTGGCCAATTCAGCTGACCATATGGTGTATCGCCTGTTGTTGAGCCCTTTATATAAGGTTTCACCCTATGAATTGAATGTGCTCGCTATGGAATTGTCTGAATACAACCGAACACCTCAGAACAAAACCAAGTACTGGCGGGACTGCTTGTACGAAGCGGCCCAAAATCAGCCTGATTCTGCCTTGGCTGAGTTGCACAAGAACATCGAAGATTGGATAAAAGCGAGCACCATGGGTACCGTGCCACAGTTGATTCAGTCGCTATACAACGAGGGTCAGTTCATTTCTCAAGCCTTCCAATTGGGCAATCCCGAATGGGCATTGGAAGTATTGGAGTCCTTTTTGGAATTCGCCTCCAATCAAACTCGTCGCCAACCCTTTCAGAGATTGTCTGATTTCCTCGGCACCGTAAAGATGATGAAGGAGAACGAAATTCGGGTATCCATTCAAAAGCGAATTGGAACACAAGACGGAGTACAATTGCTGACTGCACACGGCTCCAAAGGATTGGAATTTGACCATGTCTTTTTGATCAGGGCCAATGAGTCTTCTTGGGAAAAAGAGCGAAACCGCGTGATGCCGTACGACTTGAGCAAACTTTTAGATGGACACCAACGAAGCCTTCAAAGTCAATCGGTTCCAGAAGAAGCATTTGAGGAGCGCAGGCGACTGTTCTTTGTGGCCATGACAAGGGCCCGTAAACAGTTCCATTGCAGTTTTATCGATCAATCGGCAACGGGAAGTGAAAAGGCTCAAAAACCCAGCATTTTTGTCTATGACGCCTTTAACTCAATCCCTGAAAAACCGGTAGCTCTTCCTATTAGTCTGAACCGATGGGCCGCAGAGCAACGACTGATGCGCCAAAGCAAACCCCGATTGGATGCTGAGAAGTTGGATTGGATACGAAACCGAATGTCCCAATTTCGCTACTCTCCAAGCTCGCTTTACCAACTGCTAGAATGCGGAATTTCTTTTTATTTCAATCGAGTTGTTCGAGTGCCTAGCGCTCCAATCGAGGTCGCATCATTTGGTACCGCCATTCACAATGCATTTTCCGAATGGGTTCGAATGGGGCAGGCGGGAATTTGGTGGAACGAAGAAGAATTCGTCAAGCAATTCGAACGGGAGATGTTTTATGAGCGACACGCTTTCTCCAAAAAACAATTCGATAAGCGATTGGACCAGGGGCGCACACAACTCCCCCTCTACCATCGAGTTCATCGAGCCGAAGTCGAATCTGAAGGATTAGCCTTGACCGAAAAAAGCCTACAAGCCGTCATTGAAGGCGTACCTGTTTCGGGAAAATCAGATAAGTTGGTATTTCGAGGCAACAAAGTAACCATCGTGGATTACAAAACGGGGGCAGCCAAAAACCTTGGCAACAAAAGCAAAGCTCCATCATCGCTTGACTTGGACAAGATACCCAATAGCCATTGGTTCCAATTGGGGGTTTACACTTTACTCGTGAATGCCCAGGTTCAAAAGGATTGGCAGGCCGAGATGGCCATATTGGAAGGGGTTTTGCCCGATGAATGGGGAAACTTCAAACGGGTGAAAATTCATTACAGCGAAGAAGAACTCAATTGGATCAAAGCTTGGATTGCCCATGCAAAATCAAAAGTAGATTCGATGGAATTCCTGACGGGATGTGGCAAATGCGCCTGGTGTGAATTCGCCAAAACCAGCGGGCAATCGGCCCTTCCCCAATTGGAAGAAGATTCTGAACTGTAAAACGTTGATGGTAATCTAACTCCGATTAAGAAGATGTCGGCAAATTGAGTTTTCTGACGGCCTTTTCGCAGCACAACTCTTCTGCTTTTTTGCGGTTGGCGTTTCGCTCAGTAAACCACTCGACTCCATCCACAAGCAAGGTGACATTTTTCAAGTCGGCTTTTTCCGAATCGTTGCTCACGACAAATTCGAAGGTCTTCTTGTTCTTTTGAACCCACTTGAGCAATATGGCTTTATGGCTCACTGTGGTTTCCATTAACTTGTCGATATCGAGGTATTGATCCACCAATCGCTCTCGAACAAATCGATCTGCCACTCCATAGCCTTTGTCAACGAAAAGAGCCCCGATCAAGGCTTCGAGCGCATTCCCCCCAATGTTTTTCAAGGCGGCTCTATTGCGACGCAAATCGGCGTTGATATCCATCAAATCAGTCAAGCCCAAGCGAGAGGCCAAATGCCCCAATTGGTCTCTGTTGACTATTCGAGTTCGCATTTCGGTCAAATACCCTTCGTCTTTGTAAGGGAAACGCAAAAACAAGAGGTGAGCAATGGAGGCATCCAACACAGCATCGCCTAGAAATTCGAGTCGCTCATTGTCAAATACTTTGTTGGAC